>NZ_DDBA01000053.1:0-79757 GCF_002333005.1 Empedobacter sp. UBA2044 | reverse complement strand
AATTTCAAATGAACTTCTCATCTTAGCAAAACCTCTCGATATTTGCGGTTGCAAAGGTAATACTTACTTTCTTAACTAACAAAATTTATTTTGATAAATTTTAAAGTTTTTATTTCAATAAGTCAATTCTTACTTTCACTCTCAAACTCCTTTCGGAATCGGATGGCAAAGGTAATACTTATTTCCAAACTCGCAAATTTATTTTTAAATAAATTTTAGCGATATATAAGTTCCTATGTCAACTACAATACTACTCGTCTTTCGTATTGAGGTTGCAAATATACGTACCCTTTTTCCGCTTTTCCAAACATACTTTACATTTATTTTACATTCTTTCCTTAAGTCACTGGTACAATGGAAAATATTTTTTGAAATGTTTAGATATGAGAACTGAGATATTAGATTTTTGACGAGAAAAGCTCTTTTTATAGCACAAAATTATAACGAGATAGATTTCTCGACAAGCTCGAAAGGACAGGAAAATTAAACTTGTTAATTACTCAAGAATACCTTTTAAACTCATAAAATGATTAGACGTTTTGCTTTTCTTTTGTTCAAGAAAAGCAAAATGGATACTTTTGAAGGAACTATTCGGGAGGAATTGTCTCAAAGCGAAAATGGTTTATTCAAAAAAATAAATAAATTTTTAATTTTGTTTAACATGTAAAATAGATTTACATTCATACTATATATAATATGCGCGATGATTTCGAAAGAAAAAGAATATTTTGAGATAATAAATAACATTTACCTAAAAGTAATTGAAGAAGAGAATTTGGGAGAAACAGCTAACTATATACCTGAATTATCTAAAATAGACGGTGAGAAATTTGGAGTTTCTTTATTGTTTACGGATCAACTTCAGTTTGGATTTGGTGATTGTGAAGAAAAATTCTCGATTCAAAGTATTTCAAAAGTGTTGCTTTTGGCTTTAGTTTATAGAGAAATTGGCGAGAAAATTTGGGAGAGAGTTGATTTAGAACCTTCGGGAACGCCTTTTAATTCATTGTTGCAATTAGAAACTGACAAAGGAATTCCTAGAAATCCATTTATTAATTCGGGCGCTTTAGTGGTTTGCGACATCTTAATTGATATTTGCGATAATCCGAAAGCATATTTTTTAAATTTTATCAAAAAGGTTTCTGGTAATTATTCTATTCAATATTCTGATAAAATTGCAAAAAGTGAGTTTTCTACCGCTTATCGTAATACAGCTTTGACAAATTTTATAAAATCGTTGGGCAACATTCATAATTCTCCAGAAGATGTTCTGGATTTGTATGTTTATATCTGCTCGATTGAAATGTCGTGTATGGAGTTGAGTAAAACTTTTTCTTTTTTGGCTAATAAAGGAAAAAACTTATTTGATGATTATCAAGTTTTAAACATTAGTCAAACAAAACGAATCAACGCTATTATGCAAACTTGCGGTTTCTATGATGAATCTGGTGAATTTGCTTTTCGTGTTGGATTACCTGGAAAAAGTGGTGTTGGCGGAGGAATTGTTGCAATTATGCCCAAATATTACATTGTTTCAGTTTGGAGTCCTAAATTAAACTTAAAAGGAAACTCCTACCGAGGAATGAAATTTCTGGAAGAATTTACAACCGCAACAGAGGATTCTATTTTTTAGAATTGATAATCTCCATCACTTTATTCACCGTTTCTTCTAAATTCATGTTCGAATTATCAACTTCTATTGCATCATCTGCTTTACGAAGTGGTGAATATTCGCGATGAGAATCGATATAATCTCTTTCGTTCACATTTTTTAGAACCTCATCTAATGGAATATTTTTCCCTTGTTGTTGATATTCTAAAAAGCGACGTTGCGCACGAACTTCTGGTGAAGCTGTAACAAAAATTTTGATATCTGCATTTGGAAAAACTGTTGTCCCAATATCGCGACCATCCATCACAATACCTCCTTTTTCTCCCATTTGCTGTTGAAGCGCTACACAATAATCGCGAACAGCAGGAATCTCAGAAATTGGACTAACCATTTTAGAAACTTCCATCGTACGAATATCAGCTTCTACATTTTCACCATTCAAAAAGGTAAGATTCTTTTGAGTTATAAGATCTTGTTTAAATTCTATCTTAATGTCAGATAAATTGATTATTAATGCTTGCTCATCAATTTTATTATCGACAATATACTGATGTTGAAATGCATACAAAGTCACAGCGCGATACATTGCGCCACTGTCAATATGTGTATAACCAAGATTTCTTGCAATAATTTTTGACATCGAACTTTTTCCTGTAGAAGAATATCCGTCGATTGCAATAATTAAATTTTCTTTCATCTATATAGAATTGAAGACAAAGATAAGATTTTATAGTTGTTTGAAAAGTTTTTATAACCAAGGATTACTTCTCCAATAATCTCGACCTTGAATAATTCGGTCTAAATTGAGAATCAAACCAAAGTGATTAGAACCTCCAGATTTGTGGTAATTCGCATGACTAAACTCGAATCGAAAAGCATTTATACGGATTCCAAAACCATACGTTAAACCAGATAAAGAGCGAATTCCTTCGGCTGCTAATTCATTTCCACGTTTGAAATTATAACCTAAACGCATATTAAAATCTGATTCTGGAAATAATTCTGCTCCAACCGAAAGGTGATCAATCATTTTTCTTCCAGCAGAAACTTCTTGTCCGTTTTTATTATAAGGTTGGGAAATATCAAACTTCTGTAAATCGTGCAAAGAAAACGTAAATTCTAACGGAACATGTTCTAATCGATGAGAAATTCCCAAATTAACTTGCGTTGGCATGTCTTCTTTTTTGCCATTATACGTTTGAATTTGTTGACCGATATTGCGCACAACCAACGAAACATTGATATTTTTATCGAAATCGTGGTACGAAAGACCTATATCTCCAGCAATTGCCGAGGATTTATATGATTCTATTGTAGAATTAATGTATTTTAAATTTGCTCCTACTGTCCAATAATCGCCCAAAACACGTGCATAACCAACTGTAATTGCGGCATCATTTGCTTTGAAATTCCCTGTCACATTTCCATTTTCGTCAGTTCCAATTAATTTTCCGTAATCAACATATTGACCATGAACAGAAACAAAATTTTCTTGATCGATTTCATAAACCGTCGAAAATGTTCCGAAATCTACATCCGCAATATAATTGACGTAATTGATTCCAAATTGACCATGCATTTCTCGGTTCATCAAGGCCGGATTCCATAAAGCAGAATTGGGGTCAGCATCCCAAGAAGTTGCTGCATTTCCTCCCAAAGCCGCTTGACGTGGAGAAGTTGTAATGTTCAAAAACTCGTAAACACGCGTTCCATCTTGCGCAAAAATCGAAGTCGATAGCGCGATAAACAATAATGTACTTAGCTTTTTAAACATTTAGCAAAAATAAAGATTTTGTAGAATAACGAAAACAGAATGATTTTGGTATATGCAAAACAAAATTTTAGGCTTTCTGAAAAAAAGCTTAACTTCAATTTACCTAAAAAACACTTTATGGAATTTTTAATTGCCATTATTATATTCGTATTGATTGTTATTTTGTTTAATAAAGTTTCGAAACTAAAAAAACAAATTGATTATCAAGAAACTAAGCTAAAGCATTTGCAAGAGCAATTGGATGCAAAAGAAATTAAAACTGAATCAAAACCAATTATTGAGCAACCTAAAATAGTTGAAGAGAAAAAAATTGAACCTCAACCAGAAGTTGTTTCCTATCATAAAATCGAAACGCCAAAACGTATTTTTGACGAAATTCCACCAAGACAAACAACTGAAAGCAGTTTTGATAAAAATCTCAACAATGCAATTGCATTTATCAAAGACAATTTCTTGACGATTTTCGGAATTGTAACCTTAGTTCTGGGAATTGCTTATTTCGTAAAATATGCAATTGATCAAAATTGGATCAACGAAACTTTCCGAGTAATGATTGGAATTGGAGTTGGTTTAGGAATTATTGGAATTGCTCATTTTATTCGGAAAAATTTTGAAATCTTTTCTTCCATCTTAATCGGTGGCGGATTAACCGTTTTATATTTCACCTTAACCATCGCCTTCCGAGAATATCATTTACTTTCTCAGAATACCACTTTTGGATTATTAACAATTGTAACGATTTTCTCTATCGTGATGGCAATGTTATATAATCGACAAGTTTTAGCCATTTTTTCGATTATTGGTGGTTTTATCGCTCCATTGATGATTAGTACAGGCGAAAGCAATTTTGTATTTCTGTTTGGTTATTTAACGATTCTAAACTTGAGTATGCTGTACATGGCTTGGCGAAAAGATTGGCAAGTTATTTCGTTTATCGCATTTGGCTTTACCTTTATATATAGTATCGCATGGATCGACAATTCTAAAATCTCAACGCAATATCTTTTCTTTGGCTTGCTTTACGTTATTTTCACTATTACAAGTTTAATTAACTACGTCAAAAAAGGAGAATTTTCGGTTTGGAATTGCCTTTTACTAATTTTCAATACCATTTTATCAACCGTTTTAATTTCTTCAGTTTATTATTTTATTGTTGGAAATAACAATGGTTTAATAGCTTTCTTATTTGGATTGATAACCGCTTTCGGTGCATTATACATCTACAAAACACCTAAAAATAATTTATTACAAAATACCTTAATCGGTTTGAGCATTGCGCTTATCACAACTGCGGTTGCCTTACAATTTAAAGCAAATGTCGTTTCGATTTGTTTCGCGATTGAATCAACCTTGTTACTGTTTCTTTGGAAAAAAAGTAAAGAAAACATTTTCAAAATCTTTTTCATTGCGATGTTTCCATTTTTATTGATTGCTTTATGCGCTAGTTGGTTTGATTATATCGATACTAAAAAACATTTAGCCGTAATTTTTAACCATGTTTTTATCACAAGTTTTATTGCATTGATTTGTTCTATTGCAAATATATATTTGATGAAAGATTTCAAAACCGAAGAACAATTTTTAGGTTTTAAGCTCAATCATTCCAAATTTATCTTCATATCAACATCACTTTTATTGATGTACACAGGAATTTTGTTCGAATTAATTTATCAGATCGAACCTTATTTCAACTTTATGATGATTGTAAGTTATGTATTGATTTATACATTATTCTTTATTGCTTTTATTTTAACGCTACGCGAAAAACTAAATTTAGGAAATACCTTGCAACTTGTTTTACAAATTTCAGCAACTTTCTGCATTGTATTTTTACCAATGATTGCCGAAATTCCATTATTACTAAACAAAACAAATTATAACATCGGTAGTTATTTTCTTTATTTGAGTTATCTCATTCCGACAGCTTACATTATTTATTTTGTTGTAAAAAGTAGCGATTTCCAAAGCTCCAAAGCAAAACAAATCATCAGTATGCTTGTCTTAGTTTATGTGATTAGTTTCGAGAAATACAATGGTTTTATGTTGATAACACTTGACGAAAACTCTTCTAATTTCTCACATCAAGCCGATATTTTCCGAATGATATTATTACCAATTATTTGGGCAGTTTTAGGATTTGTATTGATTTATTTCGGATTAAGAAAACAATTGAAAGGTTTTCCTATTGTTGGAATTATATTATTTGGATTGATTATTCTAAAATTATATTTTGTGGATGTTTGGGAAATGAGCAATATTTTCAGTATAATATCTTTTATTGTTTTAGGAATTTTAATCTTATTAACTTCTTTTATGTATCAAAAACTAAAAAATTTGATGGTTAATTTGATGGAAAAACCGAGCGAAAACAAAGAAGCTGAACAATAATGTTCAACTTCTTTGTTAATTATTTCTTCTCAATGCTTCAGCAATGACACGCATATCATCCGAAGAAGGTAACTCGAAAATTTCTAAATGGAAATATGGAACAACCGCAATAATATGATCGAAAATATCAGCCATAATCACTTCATATTCGTTCCAAACCGTTGTATTTGTAAACATAAATAACTCAATTGGCAAACCGTGTTCGGTTGGTTGAAGTTGCCGAACCTCGAACATCAAATCTGTTCTAATTTTTGGACTATTATAGGTATATGTCTTGATATATTGTCGAAAAAGACCAATATTTGTCATTCGTCTTCCATTCGCCAAAATCGTTGGATCAACTTTATTCGATACATTATATTGATTGATTTCGTTCGTTCTATCCACAATAAAATCGTGTAACATGCGGATTTTTTTTAATTCTTCAATTTCTTCTTCTGTCAAAAATCGAATCGAATTCATTTTAATATTTATCGAACGTTTAATGCGGCGTCCACCAGCATTTTGCATACCGTGATAATTACGAAACGAATCTGAAACCAAGGCATACGTCGGAATTGTTGTAATTGTTTTATCAAAATTCTGAACTTTTACCGTTCCTAAATTAATCTCGGTAACATTTCCGTCTGCGCCATATTTTGTCATTTCAATCCAATCTCCAACGCGCACCATATCATTCATCGAAACCTGAATACTCGCCACAAAACCTAATATTGAATCTTTAAAAACCAACATCAAAACCGCCGAAGCCGCTCCCAAAGAAACCAAAAATGTAATAGGCGATTTTCCTGTCGCAATCGAAAAAATTAGAATTCCGCAAACAAAGAAAACTAAAATATTCATCACTTGCAGATAACTATCAATTGGTTTATCCGAAAAAGATTTATTACCTCGAAGAAAATCCCTGAACGCTTTAAAAATTGCATTAAACAACAATCCAACAGCAATTACCAATGCAATATCTGTAATTTGCATCGCAATTTTGATCCAATTCGGAAATCCTTTGAAGATAAGTGGGATCGCTTCTTTGGCGACAATTACAGGAACAATATGTGTTGCGAATTGTAAAACCCTGTTCTTGATTAATAAATCGTCAATCTTTGTTTTACTTTTTGCAATAAAGTTTGTTAAAACAAGTAATAGCACTTTTCGCAATAAAAAATCGATTGCATACAATATAATAACTAACAAAATTGATAGAACAATTGTTGTCATTATTGTGGTAGAATAACTCGAAAGTCCCAATTTGGCAATCATTTCGAGCATTGAGCGATACACATCGCTTTGAATATTTTCGTCTAAAAGTTCCATCTGAATAAAAACTAATACAACAAAAATAAGTTTATCCTTTTCATAATTTACAACAACTGATAAATTACATTGAAATTTGTTGGTTTCTTAATTTATCTTGGTTCAAAACAATGAAAAGATTATATTTGTTAGATTAATCTAACTTAATTATTAAAATTAATGTTTTCAAATCCGTTAATATTTGCTTTTAGTTTAACTTTTCTTGCCGGAATTAGCACTGGAATTGGAAGTATTTTATGTTTATTATACAAAAAATTCAATCCAAAATTCTTAGGCGTAATGTTGGGAATTTCAGCAGGAGTAATGCTTTATGTCTCCTTTGTAGAAATTTTAACAAAAGCTAAATTATCATTATCAAGTGTTTTTGGAGAAAAATTAGGTTACACTTATACATTATTGGGATTTTTTGCAGGAATTTTAATCATCATTTTAATCGATAAAATATTGCCTCATCATCATTGCGATGAAAATAAAACAGAGACAAACGATCAGAAATTATTGCGTTTGGGTTTGTTTTCTGCTTTAGCTTTATCAATTCATAATTTCCCTGAAGGATTAGCAACTTTTTTGTCAGCATTAGAAAATCCAACTTACGGAATTTCTATAGCTTCAGCTATTGCTATTCATAATATTCCAGAAGGAATCGCCGTTGCTATACCAATCTATTACGCTACAAAGAATAGAAAAAAAGCATTTCTATATTCCTTTTTATCAGGATTAACAGAACCTATTGGCGCATTAATTGGCTATTTTGTATTGTTACAATTTTTTGATGAATCAATTTTCGGAGCAATCTTCGCAAGTGTCGCAGGTATGATGGTTTATATTTCGATTAATGAATTAATTCCGACCGCAAACGAATACGCTGGAAAAAAATTATCAACTTACGGAATTGTAATCGGAATGTTTGTAATGGCTGTTAGTCTTTTACTTTTTATGTAAAAACAAAAAAACTTCCCAATGAGAGAAGTTTTTGTATGAATTAATATTTAAAATTTTAAGTTGCCTGAGGTAATTCTCTCGTTAACCAACCACTTCTTCCTGCTGTTACAATGGCATAAGGCATAATCCAAAAAAGCGTGAACATATAGAAAATACTGTAAACGTATGCTAATAAAGCTTCTTTAAAATTGTATTTTTTTGCATAAAAAATCATCTGAATACTTGAAAAAACTAAAACGCCAGACAATGTACTTGTGATGAATAAAATTGGATGTGTTGCGACAAAAAAGATTAAAATTAAAAATAATGGAATTGCCATGATTAATTTTATCCATTGCATCATCAGAATTATACGAGTTCCTACTGTAGAACCTTCTCTAAAGTTGGTGAAAGCAAATTTTGTCATCATAATATTCTCACGAACATTACTTCTCTCCCAACGAATAAACATTTTGTATAAATTCTTATAACGCTCTGGAGTATTGGTATAAACCATTGCATTTTTCTGAAAATAGACATGTTTACCTTGTTTCAAAATCATATTTGTCAAAGCTCTATCCTCCCCGATTGTACTTGGTTGCCCTAAAAAAGATTGATTTATCCATTCTTCCAAACAATTATGTACAACATCTTTTCTGTAAGCTGCTAAAGCTCCAGGTGTACAAAACACAGAACCTAACACACTTTGAGCAGATCGCACAAACTCGAAACTAAATGTAAAACTAACACTCAACATTTTTGGAATCAAACCTTTTTCTTTATTCAATACACGAACATTGCCAGCGACAGCACCACAATTTTCATTCACTACAAAAGGGCTTAACAAGTTTCTAAGCGTAGATTCATCTACAATAGAATCACTATCAACCGTCACAAAAACTTCCCCTTTTCCAATTTTGAATCCTTTATATAATGCATGACGTTTTCCCATATTTTTTGGCTGTTGAAAAAGTGTAACGCGATCTCCTAATACTTTCTTCGCTTCAAGAAGCCATTTCCATGTATCATCTTTACTCCCATCGTCAACGGCTAAGATCTGTAATTTTTCGGATGGATAATTACTATCAGCTAAACTTAACAAAGTATCATATACTAATTTTCCTTCATTATACGCCGGAACAATAATGGTACAAGTTGGTAAATCTACATCAGCAACATTTTTGACCGGTTTATATTTTATGAATAAATAGCCTAAATAAAAAAGAAAAGAAGTTTTAAGAATAAGAAGTGCCAATCCAAGGCTATAAATAATAACACCCCACCAGGTAGATAATTTAGTGCTATGCCATTGTAGAAATTCACTTTTATAAATAAACAAAAAAAGAATAGAAGTTAGCATAATCACAAAAGTTGTAGCAATTACTAGATAATCTTTCTTTGTAAGACAGTTTTTAGAAATTCTCTCTATGAATTTATTTCTTAAAGACTTTTTTTCATGTTCATCCGATCGAATAACCTTTAACACTGTTTTAGGCTCCGTGGTGGATAACAAAATCGTGTTTGCCAGATTTTTTTTTGAATCTATATTAGTCATCTGAGTAATTTTAAGTTTTAATTAAAAAGTGAATAAAATGACAACTACTATGCCACCTAACGTTAATATAAAACTCAAGAAGTTAAATCTTTATTAAAAATAAAACACTTATAAACGACTGATTATTAATAAAATTTCAATATGTATTATACTTAAAAATTAGGCGTATAGTACGTTACATTTTAATCTGATTTCTTAATAAAAACAAAAAAAACTTCCCGAAAAGAGAAGTAATTTTGAGAAATGATATAAATTAACACATGAGGATTTTGTTACTGCAAATGTATGCAGCAAATTAAATTCAAAGCTTAACAGAATATCAATAGATTGTTAAGCGAAGATTAAATAAAAAGATGATGAAAAATATACTTTTACTTTTTTGCTTTACTATTATTTATAGTTGTTCCTCATCTTCAGATTTTCATAATATAAATGATCACATTGAAGATGGAAAATATTGCGCAAATGTCAAGGTTAAAACGAATAAGTCAACAAAGACATATCGAGTAACTATAACAACGAAAAATAATTATCTGCATAAAATTGATTGGCCAAATGGTGGTTGGCTGGATAATACGCATTACAAACTTCCTGAATTTTATGAAAACGAAGTTACTTTTATAGATGATAGAGCCCGAAAATTTGAAGTAAAAATTATACAAAAAGGAGAATGTAAATAAAAAAAGCTCGAAACTAATGTTTCGAGCTTTTGCTTAGTACTCGGAGTGGGAACATTCTTTAAGAAAATTAGAGGTCCTAATTAAAATTTCACTGACAAACGTACTCCTTTATAATCCTTTGTCATAAAGGAATTCTTGATTTGTCATGAATTAATATGAAACAATATGAAAGCTGTTGAAAAGATTATCATGGTAATAAATATGGTAATTTTTTTGATTTCTTACTCTTCAAAATTTAACATAAAAATTTAATTATGATAGTAATTGGAAAATTTAAAGTTCAGGAAGCTAAATCTGGAAGTAAGTTGGTATATAGAATTCGACATGCCAATAATGTTGACATCAAAATAACATTAAATCATATTGTATTAGACCTTAACAAGTGGGATAATTTTAGTCAATCTTTTAGATATAAAAGAACTGAAAAAGATTACAAAAAATCATTAGAAGTAAACAATTCAGTAATTCTATTCTCTCAATTTATTCAGGAGGAAATATACTCTCCAGAAATAAAGAACAACAAGCTTACTTCAAAATGGTTGCGTGAAAAATATTACGATTTTTTTGGTTTTGAGAATCCTAATCAAAATAAAGACAAAATTGATGATGAACCATACTTTATAGACTATTATAACCATTATATCTCCACCAATAAAAAAATTGAAGGACAAGCTAAGAACGGCAAAAATCTTTCGCAAAACACAATTAAGGGATATACAACTATGATTAACTACTGGAGAGCATTCTTGATTCACCAGAATCAAAAAGACTTCAAATTACAAGAAATTGACTCGAAAATTTTTGAAGACTATATCAAATATCAAGAGAGTGAAGCAAAATTAGGAACAAACTCAATAGACACAAACACGAATAAATTTAAAGCAATATTAAATTATGCGAAATCAAAATCTATAAAACTTCATGAAGATTACTTAATTGGTAATTTCAAATTTTCTGGAGTTCAAACAAACGAAATATACCTCAATGATGATGAAATAAACCTTATCTACAATCTTTTTGTTCCTCAAAATAAAAAATATTTAGAGAATGCACGAAGGTGGTTTATAATTCAGCTACATACTGGATTAAGAATCTCAGATCTCTTTGCTTTAACAATTGATAAGTTCAAAAACGGCTTCATAGAAACGAAAACAATCAAAACTCACACTGATGTTGTTATTCCAGTATTTAATCCTGTAAAAGAAATATTATCACTTAATAACGGAAATTTACCAAAAGTAATTAGTGAAGTAAAATACAATAAGTACATCAAAGAAGTCTGTGAACTTGCTGGAATAAATGAACTTGTTTCAGGAAGCAAATTTGTTGTCACAGGTAAAGGAAAAAATAAACGAAAACGAAAAGTTATTGGAAATTATTTTAAATATGAATTAGTGAGCTCACATACCTCGCGCCGTTCCTTGTTTACAAATCTAGCTAAGAAATCAATACCTCTTTCAGATTTAAGCGCAATCAGCGGACATTCTTCTATTAAAACGTTAGAGAATTATATCAGAAGTTCAAAATTTGAAAAAGCTAATTCTGTAAAAGAAAAACTAGAATCATTAAATATTTATTAAAGACAGGTAGGGGGTACCTACGTATCCCCTTATTTCTACCCTCCCTCACTGTATCTTAAAATACACCACCAAGTACTTCCTTAATTTTTTTTATTTTTTTTGTTCCGAAAAAAGATCTTTTTCAATATTTTAACTAGCAAATCCAACTTTATTTTAATGGGACATAAGCATCATTACCTCATCATAATATCATTTACAGAATATTTTTTTTAAAAATATTTCACTGAAAATCAATTTATTATAAATTATTTCTCTTTTTATTTTAATCAAAACTTGACTTTTTATTTTTTGGTTGGTACATATATATAGGCTTTGGGCGCATTATGCCCATATAACAAGTGCTACTATTAATTATGAAAAATTTTAAAAACATAAAATATATAATCGAAAATAAACTCCTTGATCTTGGTTTAAGACAATTAAGAAGAAGAGTAAAAGAATTATTTATTAAGAACGATATTGCTGTTAAGAGGATAATAAATAAAAAAAATTTGGATGAATATTTAATAGATTTAAATTTTCTTGAAAAATTTCAAAGGAAAAGAGCTCCGAAAAAAACAGTATCAAAACCTATTTCTGAAAAAAATAATTCCGAAGTAAAAAGAGAAATACAGAATCCCTACAATACAAACATATCAATTAATATAAAATCTGACGACGTCGCTAAATTTGGTAATTATGATTACGATTACAACGATTTCATCGCCAGAACTATTTTTAAAAAACTTGGCATGGATCTTTATTATGTAATTGAAAAAGAAGAAAAAAATGTCAATCATTTTCATTTACATCTAGGTCTTAAGCGCGGTAATCTATCTATTGGAGAGATTAGAAAAAAGATAGAAGAATTATTATATAATCATTTTTATATTTCAGATGAAATTTTCACCGATTCTTCTGGATGTCAAAGAACAATTATATACGTCGAGGAAATGATTTCTGATTACGCCAACAGAAATTACATAGGTAAAGGCGTAGATAGATTAGGTGGAATAATTCCCACTTTTCTTCCTGTAAAAAAACGCTTAAATGTTACATAACATCTATTCTTTTCTGGTTTTTTAAATTTTATTAAATTTCTTTATATAAATAATTGATTGATAACTATCTCTATTTCTTAAATGAAAATTTAAGCCCACTTATAACAGTCTTACGAGCTGGTTTTCAGTATAGTATTAAGATCTATATATCACGTATTGAAATTTTAAAGTCGAACACTTTTGTGGTATGGTAATTTTCGAGTACTTCTTTTTGGTATATTTACAATTACTATTAAGACTAACGAATGAAATTCAACGAAGATTCACGAGTGAAAATTCCTGCCCTTTTGCACTTGATGCGATTAGGCTATCAATATATACCACAAAACAAACAAGATCGATTAGAAGAGAATAATATATTTCCAGATATTTTCATTCCGAAAATTGCAACGATTAACGAAATTACTGAAGAAGAAGCGAAACGAGTTTTAGATGAAATTAACTTAGAGTTGGATTACGAAGATCTTGGGAAGAAATTCTACGAACGTTTAACTGCAACTTCAGGAATTAAATTAATAGACTTCACAAACTTCAACAACAATGATTTTCATATCACCACAGAGTTAACATACAAAGCTGGTGATGAAGAGTTCCGCCCAGATATTGCGGTTTTAATTAACGGAATGCCTTTGTCTTTTATTGAGGTAAAAAAACCTCATAACAAAGAAGGGGTTATTGCGGAACGAAATAGAATTGAAACACGATTTAAAAATAAACATTTCCGTCGATTTGTAAACATCTCTCAATTGTTGGTATTTTCTAATAATATGGAATATGAAGACGGAATTGTAGAACCTATTTTCGGAGCTTATTATGGCACTACAAACTATGGAAGTGTTTCGTTCAATTACTTTAGAGAAGATTTGGATTATCCAGTTCAACAAAGGTTAATTGCACTCTCTGATGAACAGGAAAATAAAATTCTGAAAGATAACAATCTAAGCGTCATCAAACATAGTCCAGAGTTTATTACCAACAAAGGCGAAAACACACCAACAAACCGAATTCTAACTTCTTTATTTAGCAAAGAACGTTTGGCTTTTATACTTCAATTTTCAATTACGTATGTGGAGGATGAAGATGAAAATACAGGTAAAATATCTTACCAAAAACACATCATGCGTTATCCACAGATTTTTGCTACAAAAGCCATTGTTGCAAAGTTAGAAGCAGGACAAAACAAAGGAATCATTTGGCATACCCAAGGTTCTGGTAAAACAGCGTTGGCGTATTACAATGTAAAACATTTGACGCATTATTTTGCGAAGAAACAAATCATTCCGAAGTTCTATTTTATTGTAGATCGTATCGATTTACTAATTCAGGCTTCGAGTGAATTTGCAAATCGTGGTTTAAAGGTTAATACGGTTAATTCTAAAACAGAATTCACCAAAGATTTACAAACTGTTGGAGCTATCCACAATGATAGCGGAGTTCCTGAAATTACCGTTGTTAACATTCAGAAATTTTCGGAAGATGCAACGGTTGTTCAAAATTTAGAATACGATATCAATATTCAACGTATTTACTTTTTAGATGAAGCACATCGTTCCTATAATCCGAAAGGAAATTATTTGGCGAACCTGATTAATTCAGACAGAAATGCCATCAAAATAGCCTTAACGGGAACGCCTTTGTTGAAAGAAGTCGCTAAAGATTATGATTCCAAATTATTATTCGGGAATTATATTCATAAGTATTACTACAATATGTCCATCGCCGATGGCTATACGTTGCGATTGATTCGTGAGCAGATTGAAGGACAATTCAAAATGCAAATGAAATCGGTTATGGATGAAATAAAGCTCCTAAAGGGTGACATTTCTACCAAAGAGATTTACAAACATCCGAAGTTTGCAGCACCACTTTTAGAGTATATCGCTAATGATTTAATTCAGTTTAAAAAAGTTCAACGTGATCATAGTTTAGGTGGAATGGTGGTTTGTGATTCCGCCGATCAAGCCAAAGAATTGTTCCGTTTGTTTGAAGAAAAATACGGTAAACAAGAAATTGATGCGAGTATTTTGATGGCAGCAGAACCAACGGAAAAATATGGTAATACCGAAACGCCAAAATTGACGGCAGCTTTAATTTTACATGATGAAAACGACAAAACAATACGCAAAGATCTCATCAAAGCTTATAAAAAAGGTCATGTAGATGTGTTATTTGTGTACAATATGTTACTGACAGGTTTTGATGCAAAACGCTTGAAGAAACTATATTTGGCTCGTGTTATTCAGGATCATAACTTATTGCAAACACTTACCAGAGTCAATCGTCCGTACAAAGATTATCGTTACGGATATGTGGTTGATTTTGCTGACATTTCTAAAGCTTTTGATCGTACCAATCGTTTGTATTTTGATGAATTGCAAGATCAATTGGGTGACGAGATGGAAATGTATTCGCATTTGTTCAAATCCGAAGAAGAGATTAAACAAGAGATTGACGAAATAAAGGAAATTCTTTTTAAATACGATACACAAAATCGGGAGCTTTTTTCGCAACAATTAGCGCAGATTAACGACAAAAAAGAGCTTTTGGAATTAGTAAAAGCTTTACGAACGGCTAAAGAGTTAAAAAACTTGATCGCCTTAAACAACTACGAAGGTTTAGAAACCGCTGCTGATTTTGAATTACTGAATCGATTGTTGATTGAAACCCAGAACCGATTAGACAATTTAAACTATCTGGAAAGCATTGGAAATGAATCTGAAAACAGAAATATTCTGGATACCGCTTTAGAAGATATTATTTTTCAGTTTGTAAAAGTGGACGAAAGCGAATTGGTTTTGGCTGATGAATTCAAAGATGTTTTACGCAAAACAAGGGAATCCTTGCAAACAAATTTCGATCCTTCTGATCCCGAATTTGTATCTTTGCGCGAAGAATTGGAGCGTATTTTCAAAAAGAAAAACCTGAGTGAAGTTTCGCAAGAAGAAATGATTGCCAATAAGCATTTACTCGAAAAAATTTACAACGAAGCAAAAGAGTTAAATCGTAAAAATGCGTTGTTAAAAGTAAAATACGAAAACGACGAAAAGTATGCACGCATCCATAAACGCCTAAGCGAGAAAGGAACACTTAACGCCAAAGAAATACAATTGCACCGCGCATTAATGCAAGTAAAAGAACAGGTAGATAATACAGTGAATACACAAGAAGATTTATTGAAAAATGAAGCGTATTTCAACCGATATTTACTGCAATTGGTGGTACAAGAATTTAAAAAAAACGAAAAAATGGATTTGGATTTCGAAACAACTAAAATGATTAATCAGTTGATTTCGAAAGAATACATCCAACAATATCAACAACGATAAAATGACACACGATATAAAATTCATCACACACACCAAAGATTTAATTGACAATCTAAAAAGTGTTTGTGCGAATTATGGATTAGGGAACGACGGAAACGAATTTAAGATCATCACACAAGTATTTTTGTATAAATTCTTGAATGATAAATTTCGTTATGCTGTAAAACAAGAAATGCCAGCTTTGGCAGATGCTGAGAATTTCTCTCAGGCATTACGAGAGTTAAGTGAAGACGATTATCAATTTTTATTAGCAGGATTAGATCCTAATATTCCAAGGTTAGCACCCGATCATTTGATTTCGCATTTGTTTGCCATACAAAACAGTGATGATTTTGCGAAGACTTTTGATGATACTCTTCGTCAGATTTCCATAGAAAATACGGATGTGTTTTCGGTAAAATCATTCTCTGGAGCAAAAGATACTTTGTTTGATGAACTCACACAGTTTATCTCAGATTCTTCACAACGTGATGCTTTTGCAAAAGCTTTAATCAACAAATTGTTTGAGTTTTCTTTTGAGGAAATGTTCGAACAGAAATACGATTTCTTTGCCACGATTTTCGAATATTTAATTAAAGATTATAATACCGATTCTGGTGGTAAATATGCCGAATATTACACACCGCACGCTGTTGCACGTATTATGGCGCAGATTCTTGTTTCAGAACCTGTAAAAGGCGTTAAATGCTACGATCCGAGTGCGGGATCGGGAACGTTATTAATGAGTTTGGCGCATCAAATTGGAGAGAAAAATTGTACCATTTATTCGGAAGATATTTCTCAGAAATCGAGTAATATGTTGCGATTGAATTTGGTGTTGAATGATCTAACGCATTCGATCCCGAATATCATCAAAACCAATACCATTGCTCAACCCACGTATTTGGATACCAAGTTTGATTATATCGTATCAAATCCACCATTTAAGTTAGATTTCTCTGATTTTCATGCCGAATTGGATAAAGATGCGTTTAAAAAACGCTTCTTTGCAGGAATTCCGAACATTCCGAAAGCCAAGAAAGAATCGATGGCAATTTACTTGCTATTTATTCAACACATTATGCACAGTTTGTCTGCTAACGGACAAGCGGCTATTGTAGTACCAACAGGTTTTATTACGGCACAAAGCGGTATTGAGAAAAAAATCCGTGAACGATTGATTGCCAACGGTTGGTTGCGTGGTGTGGTAAGTATGCCGAGCAATATTTTTGCAAGTACGGGTACCAATGTTTCGGTTTTGTTTTTGGATAAAAAAGCCGATAACGAACATATTGTGCTGATGGATGCTTCTAAATTGGGTGAAACCATAAAAGAAGGAAAAAACCAACGTACGGTTTTAACGCCAGAAGAAGAAGCTAAAATCATCGAAACCTTCAACAACAAAGAAGCGGTAGAAGATTTAAGCGTTGTGGTTACGAAAGAAGACATCATCGCCAAAAATTATTCGTTCTCAGCAGGACAATACTTTGAGGTAAAGATTGAATATGTGGACATCACACCTGAAGAGTTCCAACAAAAAATGAACGATTTCGAAGCTCGTTTAGCTGCTTTATTCACAGAAGGAAACGCCTTAGATCAAGAGATTCAGAAACAATTAAAAGGATTGAAGTATGAATAATTGGAAACAAATTTCTGTTGGGGATTTTGTGGAATTTAATCCTTCTGAATCAATCAAAAAAGGTTCTATTTCTCGTAAAATTGGGATGGATAAATTAGGAACTTTTCAAAGAAAAATTAATGGATATGAATATTCCCAATATACTGCTGGACCTAAATTCAGAAATGGAGATACTGTTGTAGCTAAGATTACCCCTTGTTTAGAAAATGGTAAAACTGCTTATGTAGATATTCTTGATGATGATGAACTAGCTTTCGGTTCTTCTGAATTTATTGTCTTAAGGGAAAATGAATATTCAGATAAGAAGTTTATTTATTACTTGGCTAGAAGTCCTTGGTTCCGAGAGAGAGCAATTAGTTGTATGGAAGGGACTTCTGGAAGAAAGAGAGTTAATGAAGGTGCTTTAAAAAGACAAGAAATCCTTGTTCCATCAACTAAGAAAGAACAACAAAAAATAGCCGCTGTCCTTTCAGCCTTAGACGATAAAATAGAAGTAAACAACAAAATCAATGCAGAGTTAGAAGCCATGGCAAAAACACTCTACGATTATTGGTTTGTCCAATTCGAGTTCCCTATTACCAACGAAAGTCATCCTGAACTTGTTTCAGGATCTCATCCTAAAGGCTACAAATCATCTGGCGGTAAAATGGTTTACAACTCAACTCTAAAACGTGAAATTCCTGAGGGATGGGAGGTGAAATTTGTAGATGATTTATTGAGAAAAAATGAAAGTAACCTTAAATTAAATGCGAAAGAGTATTCTTCTGAAGGTAAATTTCCGATTGTAGATCAAAGTACTGATTTCATTGCTGGTTTTTCTGATAAAGTAGATTATAAAATAGATATTTCTGTAGATTTTCCTGCAATTGTATTTGGAGATCACACAAGAATATTAAAACTTATTAATTTTGATTTTATAAGAGGAGCAGATGGTACACAAGTTTTATTTAGTAACAATGAAAGATTACCCCAAATTTTATTTTACCATTCATTATTAAAAATAGATTTATCTAATTATGGATATGCACGTCATTTCAAATTTTTGAAAGATAGTATGATTATTTTACCACATTTAGATTTAGCTAATAAATTTGAACGTAAAGCAAATATTTTTTACAAGAAAATCTTAAATAATCAAAAACAAAACCAAGAACTGGCTCAATTACGCGATTGGTTGTTACCGATGTTGATGAATGGGCAGGTGAAGGTGGAAGATGCAGCCGATGAATTTTTGGGAATGGTGGCGGAACCTTTTGTTGATTATCAAATAAATAATCTTACTGATAAGGATAAAAAGATTAGGCGAAAAATGCTTGCAACTTATATTATCAATCAATCTCTAGATGATACTTCTTTCGGTAAAACAAAGTTCGAAAAATTATTACATTTAGTAGAGTCTCACATAGTAAAAGGAGATTATAATCAAAAATATTCTGTGCAAGCTGCTGGACCTTATGACGGTGGATTTACAAAAGTATTCTGGAATGAAGTTACCAAATCGAAATGGTTTGAAATAAAAGAATTTGGAAAATTAAAAAGAATCGTTGCAGGAGAGAATCATATTAAATCGCAAAAAGATTATGGTTATTTATCAGATGAATTGAAAGAGCTTATCAATAATTTTATCTCTAAATTTAAGAATTCAAATTATGAACGTCCAGAGATTGTTTCAACTTTATTTGCTGTATGGAATAACCGAATCATCAGAAACGAAATGATAACTGATGCGTTATTAAAGAAAGATTTTTTAGAATGGGATGAACAAAAAGCTCGATACGAAAACCGACTTGATGATGCTTTAGCTTGGATGAGAAACAACAATGTTATACCTACAGGTTGGGGAAATGAAATAAAGAGAGTAAAGAAATAACAAAAAACCTCAACACGATAAATGTTGAGATTTTTTGTTATTTTTAATGTGATAATTAACACAATTCTAATATGAAGCACTTTTATTATTTACTCTTTTTTTTCTTAATTTTTTCGTGTAAACAAGAAACCAACTCAGGTAATTACCCAGAAGAAAATATATCTACTCATTCATTTATTGAAGACGAGGACGGAAATTACAATGGAACATATTGTGCCGAGGTCGAATACTACAATCCGAACACAGGTTCCAGAAATACATACGAATTAGATGTTGAGGTAGAAGACGGTTATTTAGTGCAAATTAATTGGCCAAATGGTGGTTGGTTAGATGAAACCCATTTTTCAAGCGAAGATATTTCGAGCGGAGAATGTAGCTTTAGAAGCGACAGAGGATATCGGTACACGGTTACTTTAGGCGAAAAAGGTGGTGGTTGTTACAACGAGGGGTATCGTTTAAGAAATCGCGTAAATGAAGACACTGAAAATACAACTTGTCCGATTTGCGGCGGTGAAAAGTCGGAATATGACGATCATTGTTATTCTTGCAAACGAAAATTAGAAGACGAGGAACAGGCTGCACAAGACGAGGAAAATGAAAGCAGAAGAAAACTTATTGAAGAGGAGGAAGAACAAGCAAGGAAAAGAGAAGAGGAAAATTCTGAATATTAGCACCATTAACAAATGCTTTATATGGAAAATTATAATGAATTGATATATTACAACCAACTCAGTTACTGCTTACAATCTAATGAAGACAACATCATCATCACATTATTGATTGATGGAAATCCGTTGTATGATATGATTGTATGTAAACATGCTGAGGTTAATTTTGACAACAAAGAGGAAGTCCGAAAATTTTGGGAAGATTCTTACTATTTTAGTATCCACTCTCAAGAACCACCAAGTGAAGAAACACTATTTTATTACAATTTCCCTGAAAACTTAATGCCTGTAGATCCAAAACATCCGATGATTGGTTTACATTCTGAGCAAACTTTTGAATTACTTGTAGCTCCATTTTTAGCCACCAACGAATTGAATTTATCTGACGAAAAAATAATTGAATTAAGACAGGATATTTCAAGATTAGAGAGGAACGAGAACTTGATCTGTCTTTCTCATTGTTGCGGATATATAGACTGCTCTAATGTACACATGAAAATTGAGAGAAACCAGATAGAAAAAACAGTTAGTTTTTGTAGTTTCAAAGCTTCTTCGGATTACGAATTTCATTCAGACGTTTGCTACACTTTTGAAGAATCTCAGTATCTTGATTGTTTACAAAAATTGAAAAAACTCAACGACAATCTTAAAACCTATCAAGATTATTCGGAGTTTGAAAGCAAACGATTTTATGATAGTTTGGAGTAATACTAGTTATGCTTTTTTCGCAATTAATATATTAAGAAAGTCAACTAATAAATTGACTTTTAGCTTATTTTGTCAATACATAAGCTTACTTTACCATTATAAATTTGCAAAAATCTCATTATAATTCCTTATATTTGTAATACCATAATGTTATTTAACCACTAATAACATTCATAAATACCCTTATTATGTTATTTATATCACTTTCGAAAGTACAAGAAAAATTGATTCAAAACATTCGTGAAAGGAGATTACAAATGAATCTTACCCAAGAAGGTTTAGCAGAAAGATCTGGTGTGCCATTATCTACGCTTCGTAAGTTTGAACAAAAAGGAATGATTTCATTAGATTCTTTTCTAAAAATTTTGTCTGTTGTTGGAGGATTAGAAGAAATGGTTGAGGTTTTAAAACCAAACAAACACGAATTCAAATCCATTGATGAGGTAATAAAATCAAGCGAAGTTCAACCCAAAAAAAGAGGAAGTAGAAAATGACAACAGCAATAAAAGATTTAAAAGTAGGTTTAAATTTCGGTTCTGAAACATTGCCTGTTGGTCGATTAGCAATCCGAAACAATATTATCTATTTTCAGTATGATGATAATTTTTTAGAACATAATTTAGAAATATCACCACTAAAACTTCCGTTGATGCGTGGGGTAATCGAGCTTCCTCCAAATCCTTTTGAAGGCTTAGCAGGGGTTTTCAATGACAGTTTACCCGACGGATGGGGAAGATTACTTTTTGACCGTAAACTTCGTTCAGAAGGAATTCTATCATCGGATATTTCACCGTTAGATCGTTTGGCTAATGTCGGTTTTCACGGTTTGGGAGCATTGGTTTATGAACCAGACCAAAGCCAAGAAACCAACCAAGAAACAATAGATTTAGATACATTAGCAACTCAAACAGAAGAAGTTTTAGAAGGTAATTCCGAAGACATGATTTCTGAACTTTTAGCATTGAATGGTTCTTCTGCTGGTGCTAGACCAAAAGCATTGATAGGTTTAGATTCCGAAAGAAAAAAGATATCTCATGGTGCAAATAATCTAAGTGATGATTATGAACATTGGATTGTTAAGTTCCCTAACTCACAAGACGGAAAAGATTCTGGTGCGATAGAATACGTTTACGCATTAATGGCTAAAGATGCAGGAATAGAGATACCTGAAGTTCATTTGTTTTCATCACAAAAGGGAAATGGTTATTTTGCGATAAAAAGATTTGATAGAGATAAAAATAAACGACTTCACATGCATACTGTTAGTGGATTGGTTCATAGTAATTTTAGATTACCATCTCATGATTATGAAGACTTACTATCATTAACAAGTGTTTTAACTAAAGATATCCGAGAGGTTGAAAAGATGTTTCGTTTAGCAGTTTTCAACGTGCTAGCACATAACAGGGACGATCACGCTAAGAATTTCACTTACCTGATGAATTCTCTTGGAGAATGGAAATTATCTCCAGCTTATGATCTTACTTTTTCTAACGGTCCTGGTGGTGAACAAAGCACAATGGTTATGGGAGAAGGGCGAAACATTACTGTTAACCATCTTATAAACTTAGGGTTGGGTACTAAACTACCAATACCTTTCATAGAAGAAGTTATTCAACAAACAAAATCTGCACTTAACCAATGGACAGATTTATCAAAAATGTATGGAATATCTACAACGAATATTGAATTAATCAATAGTGTTATTAAAAGCTAACAGAGGATATATATACCAGCTAATTTTAAATAATCAGAATACAACACATAAACAAAAAGCAGGTTCAAAAAACCTGCTTAATTTTTTATAAATCTTTTATAGAGTGACAAGAGAAAAACTTGGAGGATGTAAAGATATATGCTGTGAGAAATCTTAGAACTTCGATAACAGATTTCTGTTCGGATCATAATTTATTATTTATTGTCTAATAATTTATAAGCCTCTTCCTTGGAACAATATAAACGACCACCAACCATATTAAAAATCAACTTCTTTTTTTTATTCCAATTATACATCGTTCTCTCTGTATGTTTGAAAAAAATAGAAGCTTCTTTTACACTAAAATGATTGTCTGAAACATCTATAATTTTTTTTCCAATATCATCAACAACTCCATCGAAACCATTGTTAACAACACCCAAAACTCTCTTGATGGCTTCTTCTGCCACCAAATTTGCAAATTTCTCAAGCTCGCTAGCTTGAATTAAATACATATTCTTCACTATTATAAAGATTTAAATTATATCTTTACATTAGTTTCATATTATTTCATGACACATGAAAAACACATGACAATGGTAATAAATATGGTAATTTATTATTTTACCATATAACAAAAAAGGTTGAAAATCAAATAATTAACAACCTTTTATAGTACTCGGAGTGGGAATCGAACCCACACTCCAAAGGAACACGAGTTTGAGTCGTGCGCGTCTACCAATTCCGCCATCCGAGCCTTTATGGACTGCAAATATAATGTTAGTTTATTTATTTTTCCAACTATTTTTTAAACTTTTTACAGAATTATTTCTAACGTATCGTAAGCCAAATGTTTACCTTCTGGTAATTTTTCCTCTACTTCATCATGAAATCCCAAATGATGCGAAATATGTGTAAAATATGTCTGCTTTGCACCTATCAAATCCGAGTATCGTATGGCTTCATCTAATAATATATGCGAAAAATGTTCTTGTTCTACTCGTAGCGCACTAATGATTAAAACTTCTACTCCACGTAATTTCTCAAGCGATTCTGTCGGAATTGTTTTTACATCTGTCAAATAAGCAATTTTATCATCAATCAAATAACCCAAAATAGGCAAAGGTCCATGCAAAACTTTTATTGGTTCAATCGTAAATCCAACAACCAAAAATTTTTCATCTTCCACAACATTCTCTATCACCGTTGGCACTCCAGGATATTTATGTTCAGCAAACATATATGGAAATCGATTATGTAATTCATCCAACACTCGTTTCAAACCATAGACATTCATATCTTCTCCAGATTTGAAAACCAACGGGCGAATATCATCCAATCCTAAAACATGGTCATTATGCTCGTGTGTATACAGGATTCCGTCCAATCTATGCGCATTATAACGTAACATTTGTTGTCTAAAATCTGGTCCACTATCTATCGTAATAATCTTTCCATCCTTTTCTAACAACAAAGAAGAACGCAAACGTTTATCTTTTTGATTTGTTGACAAACATACCGGATGATCGCTACCAATAATCGGAATTCCTTGTGAAGTCCCTGTTCCTAAAAAATGTATTTTTATATTTGATTTAGCCATAATGATTTGGTAAATTTACCACAAACTATTTGAAATTAAAATATGGCATTAGAACAAGTTCTTACTCCTAAACAAAAAGCTTTAGAGATCAATTTGAATCCGAAAATATACGGTTCTTTTGCAGAAATTGGAGCAGGTCAAGAAACCGTTCGTTTTTTTTATCGCGCAGGTGCTGCTTCGGGTACTGTTGCAAAAGCGATGAGTGCTTATGACAAAGAAATGTCCGATTCTATATATGGTGTAGAAGAAAATCGTCGTTATGTGACACAAGCTCGCCTTAAAAAAATGTTGGATCATGAGATGGAATTGATGAAAGAGCGTCTAGTCCACGATCACTACAAAGAAAAAGCATTTTTCACCTACGCAAATACGGTAACAACAATTGATTATTCAAAGAAAAATGAAGGTCAAGGTTGGATAGGTTTACGTTTCAAGTTAAATGCAGAAGATGAAAAAGCAAACGAGATTATTTTTCATGTAAAATTCAAAGAAAATACGGCTCAATTGCAACAAGAAACTTTAGGTGTTTTGGGTGTTAATTTGATTTATGGCGCTTATTATTACTACGATAATCCCCGAAAATTAATAAAATCTTTATACGATACGTTGGATAAAGATCAATTAGAAATTGACATGATTAATTTCCGTGGACCACAATTCAAATATGTTGATAATCGTTTGATGTCGCTTCAATTGGTTAAAAATGGAATGACTGATGTTGCGGTTTTCAATCCACAAGGAAAAAATATTTTACCTGCCGATTTATTATACAAGAAAAATATCTTCGCTGTTCGTGGCTCTTTCCGTCCTTTTATGAATGTAAATATGGATATGTTCAAAGGTGGTTTAGAAATTTTCAAACAAGAAGATGATGTTAGAACAGATAATACCGAAATTTTATTTGAGATTACGCTTTCTAACTTGATTGCTTCTGGTTTTGAAGGCGAATTGAATGAACGAGATTTTTTAGATCGCGCTGATATTATTGGTAGTTTAGGTTACAATGTTATCATTTCTAACTTTTCTGAATATTATAAATTAGTTGATTATTTCTCGAAATTTACTCGAAATCAAACCAAAGTTGGTTTAGCGATGGGTGTTAATAATTTGGTCGAAATTTTCAATGAGCAATATTATGCCGATTTACCTGGCGGAATCATGGAAGCTTTCGGAAAATTATTCAAGAAAAATGTAAAAGTTTATTTGTATCCATATTTAGACAAAGAAAAAGATATTTTGTTGACGTCGAAAAATCTACAAGTAAGTGATAGCGTACACGAATTGTACAAATATTTCTTGTATAATGGAAGAATTCAAGATATTTTGAATTACAACAGAGGTTATTTAGATTCTTATTCGCGTCGAATTTTAGAAAAAATTGCAAATGCTGAGCAAGATTGGGAAAATGAATGTCCAGAAGGTGTTGCTGACATGATCAAAGATCGTGGAATGTTTGGCTATAAATTGAAATATATTTTAGAATAAATTATTCGTATATCAATCTGAATTCGTTTCACATTCTCATCATAAACAATATTCGATTTTGAAATAAATTCAACATGACAAAACAAAACCCACGAAAGGAAAAGTAATTTCGATATCAGAATTTGATAAAGTAGAAGAAGAATATTATCAAAAAATACAAGAAAAAAACAGGAGTTGATAAAGATAATTAACAAAAAAAACGGTTCAAAATTGAGCCGTTTTTTTGTTATTTTACTACTGCATTTACATTCTTCGCATTCCGCCTTCTCTTGGTCGGTCTCCGTCTCCACCTTTTGTAGATTTTCCACCAAACTGATTTAAGTTGAATGTTAACGAGAACATCACAAAACGAGTCAGAATATTATTGCGTTGATCGATTGTTGATTCCGCTGTAATTGTACGCGTATAACTGTTATTTTGATTCAATAAATCGTAAACTTTAACACCAGCCTCCAATTTATCATCGAAGAAACGATACATCAAACTTGTATTCCACAAAAAGAAATCACGCTTGAAACCTGCTGCCATTCTCGAGTTATAATTGTAACTGAAATCATTTGTCCAAGTCAAATTTTTAGGAAAAGTAGAAATAGTTTTAATTCCGAAATTGTGCGTAATATTATTTTGATTATCAATTGAGTAATTGACATATTTAGAATTTGTGAAGTTCAAACGATAAGAAGGTGAAATCGTTAAATAATCACCATAATCCCAGTTTAATCTCAATGTAGGTGATAAAGTTGTATTGTATTGCTCATATTTCACCGCATCTCTAAAACCTTGCGTTAAAGCATAACTCGCCGACATTCCTACATTTACTCTAAATTTATTGATCCCTTTTTGATATTGTTTATTAAAGAAAAAGTTACCATTCAGACGATAATTTCCTTTTACATTTTCATATGTTGTTGTTCGTTTATAAATCGAATAATCCATTTCTGTGTAATTCACAATATTTGATTCGTTGTACGTATAACCTAAGTTAGCATTAAATCCTTGACGAGTTTTACGATCGAAATTGCTAAACATCAAATTGATTCGATGTGCTTTATTGGGATCAAGATCTGGATTACCTTTGAAAACATCTAACGGATCAGTTTCGTCTAAAATTGGTAAAACTTGTGATGTCGAAGCCAAACTTGTCTGATAATTATACATTAAGGAAAGTGAGTTGTTTCCGTTTTGATAACGAATATTTCCCGAAATATCTGGTAAAGTTTTGTTCTGAGTTGAGCTGTAATCATCTGCTTTAAACGTTCCAAAATTTTGTTGATTGTAGATGTTTGCTCCAAAACGAACTGTTGCCGAAATTTTATTTTTGTTCAATAATAATTGAGCATACGGATTAAATTCATTCAATTTGGTTGAATAAAAACGCGTCAAATCATTGTTCAAATTGTCATATTCTCCCGTTACATCATTATAATTCCACGTTCTATTATTGGTTTCAGAATCGGTTAAATTATAAGCAGAACCAACGGCGATTTTCAAAGAATCTGTAATTGGATACGTATATTTTACATCAAAATTGTATTGATTATTTTTCGAAATATTTTTCTCATTGATGTTTCTATAAATATCCGCAATAGTATCATTTGTATATAAAGTTGTCGAATTGATGAACGAATTTCGATCTGTTTTACCAATCGAAATACTTGAATTAAAGTCTAAATAAGATTTATTTTTGAATTTCTGATTAAGTGATAATAATGTATTAAATGTATTCGAGCTTGATTTTCCATTTGAAGTTTGATTCATTTGATTTCTCAAATCACCCAAATCTGAATATGTTTTACTATCCGAAATTGATGAATTTGTAGACGAAGAATTACTAAACGATGGATAAAAATAAATTTTTGTATTGTTTTTCGTCCATTCTAAATTTGTTCCAAAATTATGACCATACGTTTCACTTTTAGTTTTAGAATTCGCATCAGAAGTATAAATATTTTTTGGAGAAAAGTTTTCTACATGTTGATATTGATCGTTTTTCGTAAAGGAATGATTCAAACGATAATCAGCTCCAATTTTCAAATTATCAGTTAATTGATCGTTATAATTCAATCCAATTGAAGTATTTGTTATTACACCATCAGAACCTCTTCTTCCCATTCCACCACGACCACGCGAACCTTCACCGCTTGTCATTCCAGAAGCTGCAATATCTGTCGAAGAACCAATCAAACTAATTTTCTTTTTATCTTTAAAATAGTTCGCCATCAAATTGCCTTCGTAATGATTATCCGTTCCATAACCCGCCGTGGCTTTGAGCATATAACCTTTTTTTTTATCTTCTTTCAAGGTAATATTTAGCGAAGACTTATTCGATTTCGAACGTTCCCCAGAGAATTTTTCATTTTTCGTTTTATAATCCGAAACCTGAATTTTTTTGATAATATCTACAGGTAAATTTTCTAACGCAACTTTTCCGTCCGTTCCAAAAAATGGTTCACCATCAATCAAAATCTCATTAACATCTTTTCCATTTACCGTAATATTTCCGCTGTCATCCATCTCAAAACCTGGTAATTCTCTCAACAAAGCTTCCAAATTTGCATTCGGTTTTACTTTGTAAGAATCAGCATTATACTCGATTGTATCTTGTTTTACAACAATAGGTTCCACATTTGTTACCACAACCTCATCTAAATCATAAATCATCGGATTAATGATAATTATTCCAAGATCAATATTGTTTTTGATGGATTCGAAACTTTGTTTGAAAACGCCTTCTAAAGGATCAATGATTAAATAAACAGGTTTATCTTGTAGATTAACTTCAATTTTGAACGTACCATCATCATTTGTAGATGTAGTAGAAATTTGTGCAGAATCGACTTTGTTGCCTAAAATAACTTCAGAATCAGTTAAAGGAAAATTAAGCACATCCGTTACTTTTCCCGTAATTGTGACTTTTTCTTGTCCAAAAGAAAAAATCGTAATCAAACTAAAAAGAAATGATAGAATATATTTTGTCATGAGATGAATTGGTTTCTTCATCTGTTAGACATCAAATTTTGAGCAAAGTTTAATTTTGATTAAAGTTTTTTCCAACTTTTATCCGAAATTTTATTTAGATCAATTTCAGAAGTTGTGATAAAAAGAGGTGTAATTTCTACAATTCGCTTTACCTGAGTTGTTTTTAGGTTAGATTCTGGACAAAAAGTTTCGATTAAAACAATTTTTTCTGAATCAGAAGAATTGGATTTATAAAGCGTTTTTTGAATTTTTTTATCAATTTTCCAATTTGTACAACTTCCAATACTATAATATTCGAAGGTTAGAAGTGGAAGAAATCCGAAGATAATTCCAAAGATAAACTTCATCACATTCATAAAACTCCATCCGTCTTTCTTTTTGATAGAAAGTAGAAAAAGCACATAAATACTAACTGCGGCAGCAAATGTTAAAAGCTTTGGAAATAGTTTCGCAAAGTCATGATTCGCAAATTCTAAACTGATAAAATCTCCAATCAGAAAGTATCCAATAAACCATATAATAAAAATTGTACAGATGATTAAGATAATATTTCGAAGAGTTTTATTCATTTCGCTTTAAGGTTTGTGTGGTATAAATATAAAAATATTCCTGTCAATAGACAGGAATACTCATACTAAAATAGATTTATTTATAAGATTTCAATAAATTCTCTAAAATTTCGCAGGCACATTCCGCCAAGTTTGTTCCTGGACCAAAGATTGCATCTGCACCATTTTGATAAAGATAATCATAATCTTGACGCGGAATAACACCTCCGACTACGATATAAACATCATCTCTACCTAATTCTTTCAATTGTTTTACAACTTCCGGAACCAACGTTTTGTGTCCTGCAGCCAAAGAAGAAATTCCTAAAATATGAACATCATTCTCTACAGCTTGTTTCGCAACTTCTGCTGGCGTCTGGAACAATGGAGAAATATCCACATCAAATCCCATATCCGCAAAAGATGTTGCAACGACTTTCGCACCACGATCGTGACCATCTTGTCCCATTTTTGCCACCATAATACGAGGACGGCGTCCGTCTTCTTCAGCAAACTCGTCAGCTAAATTACGAGCTTCCTCAAATTTATTCATTTTACCTGCTTCCATAGCATAAACTCCTTGAATTCCTCTTGTAATTGCTTTATGACGACCAAAAACAGCTTCTAATGCATCAGAAATTTCACCTAAAGTAACACGACGACGAGCCGCTTCGATAGATAATTCTAATAAATTTCCTTCGCCTGTTTCAGCAGCTTTTGTTAATTGTGCTAAAATATCTTTTACAGCTTCGCTGTTACGCTCCGCTTTAATTTGATTTAATCGATCAATTTGTTTTTGACGAACGGCAGTGTTGTCAACTTCTAAAATTTCGAACTCTTGTTGTTCTAATTTCGAGCGGTAAGCATTTACACCAACAATTGCGACTTCACCAGAGTCAATTTTGGCTTGTTTTTTTGCAGCAGCTTCTTCAATACGCATTTTTGGAATTCCAGCTTCTATGGCTTGCGTCATTCCACCTAATTCGCGAACTTCTTGAATATATTCCCACGCTTGATTTGCCATTTCATTTGTCAAAGATTCAATCATAAAACTTCCTCCAAAAGGATCAGCCGTTCTACAAATTTGAGTTTCTTCTTGTAAAATGATTTGTGTATTACGCGCAATACGAGCCGAGAAATCTGTTGGCAAAGCAATTGCTTCGTCCAACGCATTGGTATGCAAAGACTGCGTTCCTCCTAAAGCAGCAGCTAACGCTTCTATCGCTGTACGACCAATATTGTTATAAGGTTCTTGCTCTGTTAAACTCCAACCAGAAGTCTGACAGTGCGTTCTCAACATTAATGATTTTTTATTTTGAGGCTCAAATTCTTGCATCAATTTTGCCCATAACATACGAGCAGCTCTCATTTTTGCAATTTCTTGAGGGAAATTCATTCCAATCGCCCAGAAAAATGATAAACGAGGAGCAAAATCATCAACTTTCAATCCTGCTTCCAAACCAGTTTTTACATATTCGTAACCATCTGCAAGAGTATAAGCCATTTCCAAAACAGGCGTAGCTCCAGCTTCTTGCATGTGATAACCCGAAATAGAAATCGAATTGAAGCGAGGAATTTTTTGAGAAGTATATTCGAAAATATCTGCAATAATTTTCATTGAAGGAGTTGGCGGATAAATGTATGTATTACGCACCATGAACTCTTTCAAAATATCATTCTGAATTGTACCAGAAAGTTGATCTTGCGAAACACCTTGCTCTTCTGCAGCTACAATGTAAAAAGCTAAAATAGGAAGAACAGCTCCGTTCATTGTCATCGAAACCGAAATTTTATCCAATGGAATTTCATTGAACAAAATCTTCATATCTTCTACAGAATCTATCGCAACGCCAGCTTTACCTACATCTCCTACAACACGTTCATGATCTGAGTCGTAACCGCGGTGAGTAGCCAAATCAAAGGCAACAGAAAGCCCTTTCTGACCAGCAGCTAAATTTCTTTTATAAAAAGCATTCGATTCTTCTGCAGTAGAAAAACCTGCATATTGGCGAATTGTCCAAGGTTGACGAACATACATTGTCGTATAAGGACCGCGTAAATATGGGGCAACTCCGGGTAAAAAGTTAATCTGTTTCAGATTTTTTACATCATCGTAATTGTAATCACTTTTGACTTGTAAACTATCTAATTCAAATGACTCTATATGTGATGGATTAGAATTTAGATTTCGTTTAAATCTTAAATTCGAAAAATCTGTTTTGTGATTCATCTTGCTAAGATAAATAATTATCCATTAAATTTTATAAAATTACCAATTTTTGAAACTGCTTTTTTCAACTTTTTGTCAACAAAAGTTGAAAAAACATTTTAATCGAGTTTTTTGGTAAAATTATTGATTTAATTTGATTATCAGTAAATTAAAAACACACAAAAGTAATTATTATGAAGTTAGATTTTAACAATAAAAACATTCCAGAGATTTTAAGTGAATTTCAGGATAAAAATACCTTTCAATGGCAAAATGATATTTTTGATTTGATGAAAAAGATCGATTCAAAAGAAGAAAAAGTTAATTTTCATTATTCGAGAGAAGATAATGTTTATGTATCGAATTTTGATCCTCGATTTGTAAATGAAACGTTTCATTCGTTAAATAATTTTTTAGGATTGAAAAAAGGAGATTCTACACTTTTAAGTTCATCGGTTTTAGAAAATGAAGGAGAAATTTCATTGGTTCAAGCCATAGAAGGAGGTTTTGATTTGTATTGTCATGAAGATTCGGATAAAGTGAAGATTCCATTAACAGACGAAAGTCAAGACGAAATAGGATACGCATTAAATTATGCTTATTTGACAAAGAAACAGATTGAAAATTCTTTTGAAGATTTGGCTAGAATCGAAAAAATTGCAATCGAAAGTGATGATTTGTCAAATGATTTGAAAAGTAAATTGAATGATCAAACGAAAACCAGTTTTTATCAAGTTTTTACCGCGAATGGATTTCCAATTGCAGTAAAAAAAATAGATGAAACAGATTATACAGTTTTAGATAAAATAGAACTTTCGGAAGATGAAAAAGGTAATTTAGTCTTGAATTCGCCTTACGAAAAAGAATCACTAAATTTATATAGACAGGCTGTTGTTTCGGATGATCAGAAAAAGTTTAGATGGATTTCTGGAAATGAATGTAAGTTGAATAGGAAAGATGTGGTGAATTTAGAATTGATTGAAGAAAAATTAAAACCATATATCGATTATAACTTTATTGTGATTGCTTTTCCGAAAAAAGGATCTACAGAAGATGTAATTTCTTTGGTAATAGAAAGTCGATTTGCAGAACATGTTGATATTCTAAAAAGTGAATTAGAACCTTATGAAGTTCCGCAACAAACATTTTTTATCGGAGATTTTCCGAAAAGTAATGATAAAGCTGCTATACGTGCAGAGTTAATTAGATTGCTGAAAGAATCCAATAAAAATAATTAATTAAAAAAGGGATACGACATCGTCGTATCCCTTTTTTAATTTAAGCAATAAACAATTTTTAGTATTGAATATCAATTAAAGATTTTAACGGAATCAAAACTCCATTCTTAATTTGTAGAAATTTATCCGTAACAGACCAAACAGTTGTCTCAATTTTTTTAGGACCTTGATCTGTTTGAAATGTAATATATGCTTTCGATTTGAATTCGTTTCCTAATCTTACTGCGCCATTCAATTTGTTTGCCTCTACCGTTACTTCGTCTTTTGGCGCGTCTAAAAATTTATAGTTTCTTACTTCTTCTTTTTCGATAAGTTCTGCTTTCATCATTTTTTTAAATTTTGGTTAATTTAATCTTCCATAACACATGTATGAAATTAATCATATTTTTCAATAAACCATAACTTTCGTCATATTTTTTTGAACTTAATTAGAATTATTCAAAATACAGACCAAAATCAATTTTATGAAATTAAAATTTCATTAGAATATTAATCTTTTCTTCAACATATTAATCTGAAATAATATTATAAAAATCACTAAATTTGTAGAATGTCAGACGAAAAGAAATTTAAATCCGGTTTTGTAAATATCATAGGAAATCCAAATGTTGGAAAATCTACTTTGATGAATATGTTGATGAAAGAGCGTTTGGTTATCGCAACACACAAAGCGCAAACTACACGTCATCGTATCAAAGGTATTTTAACGGGAGAAGATTATCAGATTGTATTTTCGGATACGCCTGGTGTTTTGGATCCTGCTTATGAACTGCAAACAAAAATGATGGATGCAGTAAATGAATCGTTGGTGGATGCTGATGTGATTCTTTATGTTGTAGAAATTGGAGAAAAACGATTGAAAAATGAACAAGTTTTCGAACGTCTGCAAAAAACATCTACACCAATTATTTTATTATTGAATAAAATTGATACAGCTACGCCAGATCGATTAAATGAAGCAGTAGAATATTGGCACGAATTATTACCAAAAGCAGAGATTTTACCTATTTCGGCAAAAGAAAACGTGAATGTAGATTTGTTGATTAATAAGATCAAAGCAATTATTCCAGAAGGTCCGCAATATTATCCAGAAGATCAATTAACAGACCGTTCGGAGCGTTTTATTGTAAATGAAGTAATTCGCGAAAAGATTTTATTAAACTATCAAAAAGAGATTCCATATTCTGTTGAGGTAGTTACAGAACGTTTCAAAGAAGATTTGAATTTAATTTCTATCGAAGCTGAAATTTTTGTTGAGCGTGACTCTCAGAAAGGAATTATTATTGGACATAAAGGAGAGTCTTTATCGAAAGTAGGAAAAGAAGCAAGAGAAGAGTTAGAGAAATTCTTTGATAAAAAAGTATTCTTGAAACTTTTCGTGAAAGTGCGAAAAGACTGGAGAAGCAAAGAGAATGATTTGCGTCGTTTTGGTTATTAAAAACGGTTAAAAAATAGATAAGTCTTGAGAAATCAAGACTTTTTTTGTGGCTTTACCTAAATTTTAGTTGTAAATTTATAGAACAATCTATTCTAGAATTTAATTATTATGGCTAAAATATTATTTCCAACCGATTTTTCGGAAACAGCGAACAATGCTTTTTTGTATGCGTTAAACCTTGCAAAAGTTCTCAAAACTAATATTAAGTTAGTCTCGGTACAATCAAATCTTAAAAATTATCTTGAAGTTACAGAAGAAAATTTCGAAAATTATATCAATAAACTTAAGAATATTGCAAAAGAAAATAATCTTGAACACGTTAAAATAGAGAGTTCTTTGGTTGTTGGCGATTTGTTGTTGATGATTTTGGATATTATCAACAAAGAAGATATACAATACGTGGTGATGGGAACGAATGGACAAAATAGTTTAGGCAAAAAGTTTTTTGGTTCTAACACGGTAAATGTCATTAACAATTCGCCTGCACCTGTGTTGGTTGTTCCAAATAATGTAAAATTTAAAGAAGAAAGAAATTTTGCTTACGCTACATTGTTCAATCAAAAAGAAGCAAAAGCTTTATCGCAAATGGAAGAAGTGACAAAACGTTACGATAAATTGTTGAACATTGTACATGTTGATGATAAATCGATTACTCCACAAATGTTAAGCGTGAAAAAAGAATGGGAAGAAGAATATCCTGAAGCGATGATTACAATTGAACCGAGTAAAGATGTAGAAGATGGTTTAATCAATTATTGTACAAAAAACAACATCGATGTTTTAGGTGTTGTTCACCGTGAATTATCGTCTTTCGAAAGATTATTTACAATCAATCATAGCCAACGATTATTATCGAGTGCAAATGTTGCATTATTGGTTTTTCAGGAAAGTAAATAAATCAAAAACACAAAAATTTGAGCGGAGAATTCTCCGCTTTTTTGATTGGCTAAATTTTTGCAACAAATTTTCAAAACACTTTTATGACGGAACTTCAGAAAATACAAAACCTCAAAAAACATAAAGCTATTGCGACAGGATTATTCATTTTGATGGCTTTTATTTACTTTTTGATGGTTTATCTAAGTCAACATTCACCTGTGAAATGGATCGGATATGTGGAAGCATTTGCCGAAGCAGCGATGGTTGGTGCGCTTGCCGATTGGTTTGCGGTTACAGCTTTGTTCAAATATCCGCTTGGACTTAAAATTCCGCATACAAATCTGATCGAAAATAGTAAAAATGCAATCGGAGATAATTTAGGACAGTTTGTAACTGAGAATTTTTTGACGCCATCTACAATTCGTCCATATATCGAGAAATTAGAAGTTGTAAAATATGCAGCAGATTGGTTGAATAAACCTGCTAATCAAGAAATGTTGCAAGAAGAGTTGATTAATTTCTCCAAGAAAATTGTCAAAGACTTAGATGATAAAGATGTCGTTGATTTTATAACCTTGAAAGGTGATGAAATTTTAAAACAGTTTGATTTACCTGAATTAGTATCATCAAGTTTAGAGTATATTTTAGAAAAGGAAAAACACAACGAAATTTTAGAAGCAATTATTCCAAAAGCGAAAGAATATATCTTAGAAAGTGATTTGATTATTAAAGATAAATTAAACGAAAAACATCCTGTGATTTCATTTTTTGCTGGTAAAAAAATATCGAAAGGAGTAGTAGAAGGCGTGGTGAGTTTTTTGGATGAGGTTGAAGAAGATAAAGAACATCCAGTTCGTCATAATATCGAACGAATTATCCGAGAAAATATTCAGAATATAAAAGAATCTCCCGATTGGAAATTTAGGTTAGAATCGCTTCGAGATGATTTTATCACAAAAGAACGATTGAATGATTATGCTTTGGATTTGTGGTTGGCGATTAAACAAAATCTGACCGAAAGTTTTGATGATGAAAATTCTGCAATGCAAGTTTACATTAAGAAAAACATTAAAAAGTTAACCGAAAATTTGAACGATAACCAAGAAATGATTGATAAAATTAATGGTTGGGTGCGTCATTTTATTTACCGTATGATTTTACGAAATGTCAAAGAAATGGAAAGCTTGATTAGTAATACGGTTGATAAATGGGAAGGAAAAGAATTGAGCGAAAAGCTAGAATTGGAAGTTGGAAAAGATTTGCAATTTATTCGGATTAACGGGACGCTGGTTGGTGGACTTGTTGGTTTGGTTATTTACACGATTACGCAATTGGTATTTCATTAAAATATAAAAGCTCGAGAATTTCTCGAGCTTTTTCAATTAACAACTATAAATATTACTTAACTATGTTAAGTTTTTCATCTGCTTTCCAAATTCTATATTCTAAAGTATAGCCTTTTGGTACGTAAACTACGATTGGTAATTTGCTATTGTAACGCGTCTGCAAAGATTGAGCATGTACAATTTTTTCGACAGATTTATTGTCAAAACATCCCATTAAAGTTCCTGCTATATTTCCATCAGTTTCGAAATTAAAATAATCATAACCCCAACCATCAACAGTTTTTTGATCAAAATTTCCACTTAAGAAAAATTGATTACAAGAATCAACCTTTGTTTTTTTCCCAGCAAATATTTCAACTAAATAGTTTTCTTCATTGGCTTGTGGTTTTAAAGTGATAATTTTCTGTTCATATCCATCTTTTGCTTTTGGATACATTGAATAATCTATTTTCATATTTTTTTGTGCGAATGTTACCATAACCATTAATAATGCTAAAACGCTAAATACTTTTCTAAATTTCATACTAATCTGATTTTATTTGTTTTTCTATTAGTAAGATGCAAAAGTTAGGTGAATGGTTGTGTGAGGAAATGTTAAATATTTGTGAAATAAAAAAAGACAATCAAATTGATTGTCTTTTTTGCTCCTCCTCTTGGGCTCGAACCAAGGACCCTCTGATTAACAGTCAGATGCTCTAACCAACTGAGCTAAGGAGGAGTATCGTTATCGATATTGTGTTGCAAATATAGAGCAAATTTTATTACTTCCAAATCTTAAAAGTATTTTTTTTTCGTTCTACAAGTCGCATTAATAGGCAACTCTTTGAAAATGAATTAGAAATAATTTAAAAAAATTTATTCATAATGACGAAAAATTCCTTGTTGTGTTGCCGTCCACAATGATCCTTCTTTATTTGCTGCTTTTAACGCGCTTGCAGCCCACGTATTACACGTAAAAAATAAGCTATAACTTCTTTTTGCTTCGTAAAACGAATCACTATCTCCATAAACAGCATCTGTTTTTATTAATTCGACTTTGTTATTTTGATCCAAATCAAATGATTGCTTGATGTAAACAATTAATTTTTGATACTCTTCTACACTCAAATCAACTCTTTTACAATCGTCATCTATCGTCATATTATCATAAAAAGTAGTATGCATCGCCGAATCTCCTAACCAAAATGCAGCGTTGAAAGCTGTAGAAAATTTAAGATCTTTCCATTCTGGTGTATCCAAATAAAAGCCTTTATCTCCCCAACCAAAGGCAATATATTTGTATTCTTTTTTCGATTTTGTATGCGAAAAAGGCACAAAAGTAGACCAATCAATCGTTTCAGATTTTACTGGAACCACAATATCCGTATGTACGCCATTTGTCAAAATATACGCTGTGATTTGATCATTAGACTTCTCTTTTTGTTTGTTTACTGGAATTAATGGCAGCAAAACTACTGCAAGTAAATACACCACAATTAGTAAAACTAAAGCTTCTAAAGTTTTGAGAAGAATTCGGAATATTTTTTTCATAGTATTTTGTTGTGTAACGAATATAAAACAAAAAACCTCGCAATTGCGAGGTTTTTCTTAATTTGATTCGTTGTAAAGTGTATTATGATCTTTGTCCAAGAAATTAAATTGTAAGTATTTGTACGCATCTCTTGGTACAATCTTAATCCACTTTTTATGCTTAAAAAACCATTTCATCTGAATGCTTGGCAATCCATGTTGTAAATAAGCAGCTACGAAAGGATGCACGTGCAACGACATTTTTCGTAAATCCTTATCTTTTCTATCAAGGATATTCAAGAGCACTTGTTCAATTTTATCAATTGTAACGATAGGTGCTTCAACTTCATTCGATTCTTGGTTCGGATTTTCTTCAGTTGTTATAAAGTTCACTTCTGGGCGAACACGTTGTCTTGTTATCTGAATCAATCCAAATTTACTTGGTGGCAAAATCTTATGTTTTGCTTTATCTTTCGCCATTTCAGCTCGCAAATGCTCAAACAATTCTTTTTTATGTTCTGCATCTGTCATGTCAATAAAATCGACCACAACAATTCCTCCCATATCACGTAAACGCAACTGACGTGCAATCTCAGAAGCAGCAATTTTGTTAACCGCAAAAGCTGAATCTTCTTGATTTTTAGAATTTCGCGAAATATTCCCCGAATTCACATCAATTACATGTAACGCTTCTGTATGTTCAATCACAAGGTAAGCGCCTTTAGATTGTGGAATAGTTACCGTTTTACCAAAAGCTTGTTTTATTTGTCTTTCGACATTAAACTTTTCAAAAATCGGAACAAATGGATCGTCATATTCTTTTACCAAATTAATTTTATCTGGTGCAATAACTTCCAAATACTCACGCATTTCATCTGCTAATTGGTCATCATCAACAGAGATTTTAACAAAATCATTGTTAAAATTATCTCTCAAAATAGAAGAAGCTCTGTCCATCTCGCTAAGTATTTTAGCTGGGGCTTTCTTTTTCTGAAGATTCTTGAAGATTTGCGTCCATTTATTCAATAAATAAGCTAAATCTGCTTGTAATTCTTCAGCATTTTTGTCTTCTGCTACAGTTCTGATGATTACACCAAAGCCTTCTGGTGTTAATCCATCTAAAATTTTAATTAAACGATCGCGTTCTGGTTTTTGTTTGATTTTTTGAGAAATCGAAACTCGCTCCGAAAACGGAACTAAAACTAAATAACGACCTGCAATTGAAATTTCGGATGTAATTCTTGGTCCTTTCGTATGGATTGGCTCTTTTGTTATCTGAACCAACACAGAATCACCAGGTGCAAAAATATCAGTAATCTGACCATCTTTATCAATTGGTGCTTCCATACGGAAGTTTTTCAATTTTTCGGTTTTGTACGTTCCGTTCGCTACAATTTTATTGTAAGAGTTAGAAGAACGTATTTGTGGACCTAAGTCATGATAATGTAAAAATGCATCTTTCGAATAACCAATGTCAACAAAGGTTGCATTTAAACTAGGAGCTAATTTTTTGATTTTTCCCAAGTAAATATCGCCAACTGCAAACCCATCATTTGCAGTATCTTGATGAAATTCCATCAATCGGCCTTCATCTAAAACTGCGATGCGTACTTGATCAGCTAAGGCTGAAATTACTAATTCTTTACTCATCAAAAAATTATGTTTTTAAAAATGATAAAAGCACTTTCCAAAATTTCCATTGAAAAGTGCTATCTTGTAAAAAGACTAAATTATTAATAGCTTAGCTACTAATTATTTTTTCTTTTTGTGTCTGTTAAGACGACGACGTTTTTTGCGTTTGTGCGTCGCTACCTTATGTCTTTTACGTTTTTTTCCGCTTGGCATGATACAATTATTTTATTGTTATTTGATTACGTTTGCTTCGCTAGTCTTTACATCTTCGATGAAAGTTTTAGCTGGTTTAAATGTAGGAACGTTGTGTGCTGGGATAATGATAGAAGTACCTTTTGTAATGTTTCTACCTGTTTTTTCAGCTCTAGTTTTAATAGTAAAAGAACCAAATCCTCTTAAGTATACATTTTCTCCTTCTACTAATGATTTAATCACCTCCTCCATAAACGATTCTACCACCCTTTGAGTATCGCTCTTTTCAAGTCCTAATTTACCTGAAATGTTATTTACTATTTCTGCCTTTGTCATAATTCCTCTTATTATTCTTAAATTTGAAAGCGGGTGCAAATATAACGATAGTATCCCAACAAAAAAAGATTTTTTCAGTTTTTATGAACTTCAACTATCTGATTTTGTCATATTTTGACAAAAATAAACGAGATTTACCTTGGCGTCATACAAAAGACCCATTTCACATTTGGTTGTCGGAAATTATTCTCCAACAAACAAGGGTTGACCAAGGTATGAAATTTTACAATAATTTCATACAAGAATTTGAGACTATTTTCGATTTGGCAAACGCCGACGAACAAAAAGTCCTAAAACTCTGGCAAGGACTGGGTTATTATTCCCGTGCCAGAAATTTACACTTCACGGCAAAGACGATTGCTGATGAGTTAAATGGACAATTTCCGAATAATTTCAAAGATTTAAAAAAGCTAAAAGGCGTAGGAGATTACACTGCAGCTGCAATTGCATCTATTGTATATAATGAAAATGTACCTGCTGTAGACGGAAATATGTTTCGAGTTTTTGCGCGATATTTTAATATTACAGATGATATAAGTTCGCCAAAAACAAAGAAGATTTTCTGGGATTTGGGTTTAGAAATCATTGATAAAAAACGTCCAGGTGATTTTAATCAGGCGGTAATGGATTTGGGTGCAACAATTTGTACACCAAAACAGCCAAAGTGTGAAATTTGTCCACTTAATGAGTCTTGTGAAGCGCTTCGATTAAATAAAGTCAACGAATTGCCTATAAAATTGAAAAAGACAAAAGTTTCGAATCGTTTTTTACATTTTATTCTCATCGAAAATGAAGATAAAATTGCCTTGTCTAAACGAATTGGAAATGATGTTTGGAAAAATTTATTCACTTTTCCAAAAATAGAAACCGAAACTGACTTGTTGGATAAAGGTTGGATTTTAGATCAAAATCTTGAAAATAATCTAACTTTTATCGAAGAGGAGAAACATATTTTGTCGCATCAAAATTTATTTATAAAATATTGGAAATTAAATGTATCTTTAATAGATATAACAAATTTGAAAGCCGAAAATGATTTTGAAATGATTGCTTTAAATGATCTCGAACATTATCCGCTGCCAAAACCAATAGAAAAATTTATAAATAAACATTATTTGGATTAACTTTGTAAGTAACAAGCCACTAAAAACCTATTACAACTATGAATGGAACAACGAATAAAGTACTTTTGATCGGAAATTTGGGTGATGATGTAAAATTGCATCATTTCGATGAACAAAATTGTATTGGACGATTTCCTATTGCAACGACAGAATCTTACATTTCGAGAACAGGAGAACGAATTACAGAAACAGAATGGCACAATATTGTGACACGCAATAAATTGGCAGAATTATGTGATCGTTATCTGAAAAAAGGAGATAAAGTTTTTGTTGAAGGACGCATCAAAACACGCAAATGGGACGATAACGGACAAACGCGTTATACAACAGAGATCGTAGCAAATTCAATCGAGTTTTTGACACCAAAAATTGACAATGAACAACGTCAAGCCATGCAAAATGATCAGAACAAAGTTCAGCAAAGTCAACAAAACACAACAGTTGTCGAGCCACCTTTTATAGATGAAGGAGAAGACGATTTGCCTTTTTAGAAATTAAAAAATTAAATGAATTTTACAAAATTTAACGTTTTACGTTATACAATGAATTTTAAAACTATAATAGCATTATGTAGTAGTGCTATTTTTTTTGTGTCGTGCAATAAAAGCGAGGAAGTTGCCAAACCTTTAGGACAAGTTCGCCTCGAATATCCGCAACAAACTTATCTGTCTTTCAAAGAAAATGTACCTTATACTTTCCAATATTCAAACTTTGGAAAGGTCGTAGTGGGCAAAAAACCAAACTCTTTCAATATTGTTTATCCACGAATGAAAGCGACAATTTACCTGACATATTTTCCAGTTCAGTCTCCACAAGATTTAATCGTTCAAATAAAAGAAAGTGAGAGTTTTGTGCAAGAACAGACGGTTAAAGCCAGTTTTATCTCGCCACAAGAATTTTCTTTTCCAGAAAAAAAGGTTTTTGGTACTATGTATGAATTAGGAGGAGAATCAGCGATTAATATTCAGTTTCATGCGACGGATAGTGTAAAGAATTTTTTAGCAGGTTCGGTTTATTTCAAAACTCAACCAAAACCCGATTCTTTAGCTCCAGCAGTTGATTACATCAAAAAAGATGTAAAAAAATTGTTAGAAACCTTAGAATGGAAAAAATAAACCGCTTTGATAAATAAATTCGATTAATTTTGTAATCGTTTAATAAAATTAGAACATAAATAAATTTAAAACAATATGTTAATACAGATAGCTACCTTAATGCTTAGTTTGATGCTTTTAGTAATGTTGCACGAACTAGGACATTATGTAACAGCGCGATGGTTTGGCGTTCGTGTTGAACGTTTCTTTTGTTTTTTCGATGTGAAATTTGCCATTTGGAAAAAGAAAATTGGTGATACTGTTTACGGTATCGGTTGGTTGCCTCTTGGAGGATACGTAAAACTTTCGGGAATGATTGACGAAAGCATGGATTTGGAACAAATGAAACAAGAGCCAAAACCGTGGGAATTCCGTGTAAAACCAGCTTGGCAACGATTAATCATCATGTTAGGAGGTATTATTGTAAATATCATTTTAGCGATGATTATTTATACTATTTTATTCATTTCTCAAGGAAAAAGCTTTGTTGATGTAAACAAAATGCAATATGGAATCGAAGCGAATGCAACGCAAACTAAATTCGGCTTGCAAAAAGGTGATATTCCAGTTGGTGTAAATGGTGTTAAATATCAAGCATTAAATGAAATAGGAAAAGAAGCCTTGTTGGGTGGTGAAACTTTAGATGTAAAACGTCAAGGAAAAGAAGTTTCTTTACCAATTACAGAAGATTTCAGAACTGAAATTTTAAACGCTAAAGGCGCTTTCTTTATTCCTCAAATGCCAACCGTTGTGGATTCTGTTGTTGAGAATAGTGCAGCACAAAAAGCAGGTTTATTAAAAGATGATAAAGTAATTGCTATTGATGGTTTCACAACACCTCTATTTTCAGATTTAACAAATAAATTAAAAGAATACAAAGGAAAAACAGTTTCTTTAAGTGTTGAAAGAAAAGGCGAGCCTGTAGAGTTGATGGTAAATGTAGATAAAGATGGAAGCATTGGATTCCTAAGATCAACAGCATATTTAGATTCATTAATTTCTAAGGAAGATTATACAATTGGTGAAGGAATCGCAAAAGGAATTGTAGAGCCATTTGAAGCGATTGCAACGCAAGTTCGTGGAATTGGGACATTGTTCCAAGTAAAAGACGGTCGTAAGCAAGTTGCTGGACCAATTGGAATGGTAAAACAAATGCCAAAAGAATGGAACTGGTTATTTTTCTGGTCATTTACGGCAATGATTTCTGCTTGGTTAGCATTTATTAACTTATTACCAATTCCAGGTTTGGACGGTGGACATGCTGTTTTTGCCATCTATGAAATGATCACAGGTAAAAAACCAAGTGAAAAAGTTTTAGAAAAAGCACAAATGGTTGGCGTTGTAATTATCTTAGGATTAATGGTATTCATCTTCGGAAACGATATTGTGAATATGATTTTTAAATAAAATTTAAAATATTTTTTGTGGGTGTAAAAAATACTTCTATATTTGCACCCACAATTAAGCAACATTCCTCCTTAGCTCAGTTGGTTAGAGCATCTGACTGTTAATCAGAGGGTCCTTGGTTCGAGCCCAAGAGGAGGAGCTTTTTTAGTGAAATGTCAAACAAAGACTTAAAAATAAAATTTTAAAATATCGGATTTTCCTCCTTAGCTCAGTTGGTTAGAGCATCTGACTGTTAATCAGAGGGTCCTTGGTTCGAGCCCAAGAGGAGGAGCAAAAAAGATAATCAATTTGATTGTCTTTTTTTATTATTAAAAGTTTTACTATTTAAATAATAAATATGAATATTCTGAACTCGTTTCAGATTCTCATCATAAACAGTATACAATGTTGAAATAAATTCAACATGACAAACCACTTCTACAGAAGTGTTTTTTTTATTATAAATACTTAAAAACGTTTAATTAATATCATTTTTCATATTATTGCCAATCAAAAAAATAACTTATGAAAAAACTATTATTATTTGCTACACTTTCAGCGACTACATTTTTCGCATCTTGTAATAACGATGATGATTCTAATGTAGAATCGCATGAAGAATTATTAATTGGTAAATGGCAGATTAAAAACTCTGGATATTATTTGAATGGAAAAGAAATAATTGAAGAATACAATGAATGTGATTCTAAAACAAGTATAACTTTTAATAAAAATTTTACTTATTATAATGATTTTTATGAAGGAGGAGGAAATGACCCTTGTTATCATAGCCCGTCTGAAGGAAAATGGAGTTTAAAAAACAAACGAATTACCTTAACAGAAAATAACACTAATGATACTGAAATAGAAAATATCGAAATATTAACAAAAAATAGTTTAAGAATTTCATTTGGAGATGAGGACGCCTTTTTTATTAATTATACAAAATAACAAAAAAACCTCTCAAAATTAAGAGGTTTTTATCATTATATAAAAATTCTTTCGAATTAATCTTCAGCAAATAATTCTGCTTCGTCAGCTGGATTATCAACTGATGGTTTTCCATCTACTGGCTCACCTTTGATTAATGCGACAATTTTAGCTTCAATTTCTTCTGCCAATTCAGGATTATCTTTCAATACTTCTTTTACAGCATCGCGACCTTGTCCTAATTTGCTATCGTTGTATGAATACCAAGAACCAGATTTGTTTACAATTCCTTTCTCAACACCCATATCCAAAATTTCTCCAACTTTAGAAATTCCTTCACCATACATAATATCAAATTCTGCTTGACGGAATGGAGGAGCAACTTTATTTTTAACCACTTTTACTTTCGAGTGATTTCCGATTACCTCATCTCCATTTTTGATTTGAGTAGAACGACGGATATCCAAACGTACAGATGCATAGAATTTTAAGGCGTTACCACCAGTTGTTGTTTCTGGATTTCCGAACATTACCCCAATCTTTTCACGTAATTGATTAATGAAAATCGCTGTACATTTCGTTTTATTAATTGTTCCTGTCAATTTACGTAAAGCTTGAGACATCAAACGCGCTTGTAATCCCATACGAGAATCTCCCATTTCACCTTCAATCTCCGCTTTTGGAGTAAGTGCCGCAACAGAGTCAATTACGATAATATCTATCGCTCCCGAACGAATTAAGTTATCTGCAATTTCTAATGCTTGCTCACCATTATCTGGTTGAGAAATAATTAAGTTTTCTACATCAACACCCAATTTCGCTGCATAATAACGGTCAAATGCATGCTCAGCATCAATAAAAGCAGCGATACCACCAGCTTTTTGAGCTTCAGCAATAGCGTGTAATGTCAATGTTGTTTTACCAGAAGATTCTGGTCCATAGATTTCAATAACACGTCCACGAGGATAACCTCCTACTCCTAACGCTAAATCTAATCCCAAAGATCCAGAAGGAATTACTTCTATTTTATCATCAACAGCCGAATCTCCCATACGCATTACAGTCCCTTTCCCGTAAGCTTTGTCCATCTTATCTAAGATTAGCTGTAACGCTTTCTTTTTATTGTCTAAATCGCTCATTATATTATTTTTTATTTTTCTAAAATTTGTTTTGCGTGTTCTTTTGTTTTCACTTTTTCAATTACATCCGTAATCATTCCTTTTTCATCAATAATGAAAGTTGCACGATGAATTCCATCAAATTCGCGTCCCATAAATTTCTTTGGTCCCCAAACACCGAAAGCATTCAGAATTTCATGATTTTCATCTGCAAGCAAAGGAAAACGTAAATTGTTTTTCTCAGCAAAATTCTTTTGTCTTTTCACAGAATCTGCACTTACTCCAACCAAATGATAACCTTGTGTCTTCAACGCATTTTCGTTATCGCGTAAATCACATACTTCGGCTGTACAACCTGGCGTACTTGCTTTTGGATAAAAGAAAACGACTAATTTTTTTCCTGCAAAATCTTGGTATGAAACTTCGTTTCCATCTTGATCAATTCCTTTAAAATCTGGAACTTTATCTCCTATTTTTAACATCTTGATTTGTCTTTAGAACTTCTCGTAAAAATAATGATTAAATCTTGAATCGTAACTGATTTAACTAATTAATCTTTTATTTATACTACAAATGTAATGTTATATAACGCCAAAATAAGTCGCTAAATATTTACTTTTATTTTTTTGTAAGAACGCTTGTGGCTGATTATTTAAAACATAATTAAAGATGTTTCATTATTTTTACACAAAAAGTTTCAGAACTTATGATGTTAAAGAAAGAGCGTATCCAATTTGTGATTGATGAATTGGAAAAATTATATCCAGTTCCACCAATTCCATTAGACCATCAAGATGCTTTTACATTATTGATCGCCGTTTTATTATCTGCCCAAACAACAGATAAAAAAGTGAATCAAGTAACACCCGAATTATTTGCGAAAGCTGCTAACGCAAAAGCAATGTCGTTATTAGAAGTAGATGAAATAAAATATTATATCCGCGAAATTGGTTTATCAAACACAAAAGCCAAAAATATCAAACGGTTGTCCGAAATTTTAATCGAGAAATACGATGGCGAAGTTCCAGAAGGTTTTGAAGAATTAGAAGAATTACCTGGCGTTGGACACAAAACCGCTTCGGTAGTGATGTCTCAATGGTTTGGTCATCCTGCTTTTCCTGTCGACACACATATTCATCGTTTGATGAAATTATGGAAATTGACAAAAGGTAAAAATGTTGAGGAAACAGAAAAAGATGCGAAGAAAATCTTTCCAAAAGAGTTGTGGAACAAATTACATATTCAAATCATTTATTATGGACGTGAATATTCTCCTGCACGCGCTTGGAGTTTAGACAAAGATTTTATTACACGAAAAATGTTCGAATAAAAAATACCTTCCAAGATGGAAGGTATTTTTCTTTATTATTTTACAATTTCAAAAACTTGCAAACGAAGCTTTATCGTATCTATTTTACTCAACGTATCTTGCAAAATCAAATATTTTGGATCTAACTGCTTCACATAATAATTGTACGTTGTATCTTTTGTTTCCATTGTCAACAAACGTTTTGTTTTAGACGTATTATACACATACGTTCCTATCGTTTGTTCTTGTACACAATTTCCTTTTTCGGTCTTATACATGTTAGAATTATAATTCGTAACATCCGAAAAATCTAATGTAGATTGTCGTTCACAAGCCAACAACTTGTCTGTTTCCGTTATATTCCCTTTCGTTTTTCTAATTTCTTTCAATTGCCATTTTCCAGATCGCAACAATTGATCTTGCGATATTGCCAACGAATCGTCTTCTTTGCACGAAAAAGCTGAAAGCAATAAAATTGATGCTAAAAATAGGCTGAATATATTTTTCATTCGGTTCAATAATTATGTGGTAAAAATAAAGATTTTGAATGACGTAAAGTGAATATAAAAAATAAACCTGAAAACTTATTTTCTTTATTTATTGTTTACGTAAAATATCATAACTGATTGTATTTGCTATTTTCTCGAATTCCTTATCAGAATCTACAATTTTTTTATCAATATATGTTTCAAAAGTTATCGTTTTATCTTGATTAATTTTCACAATTCTATCCTCAAAAATATAATCATCAATGTAAAATTGAATTCTATTATCAACAATTCGCCACAATGTTAATCGAGGCTCACTAGGAAAACAATTGCCATTACTTCCTTCTACATAGTTATAAATAGCATATCCATTATCCCAAATTGTATAATTTCTCATTAACCGACAATCATCAAATTCTTTAGACACTTTTTTGCCATTTTCATAAAAGCCTGATTCTTGTAACTTCCAAAAACCAATCACATTATCAGGTTTTAATTGTTGAGAAAACATTTTTGAAGAGAATAAGATTAATAGAATTAAAATAATTTTTTTCATAAGATTGATTTACCTTGTAAAGGTATATTTTTTACCTTATCAAATAAAAAGAATGAAAAAATTCATACTAGAAACTTCCGACAAATATCCAATTGCCATAACCTCTTTTGGCGAAAACAATGCAACCAAAAAAATCATTGTCATTTCGTCTGCAATTGGTGTTAAACAAACTTTTTATGCCAAATATGCAACGTATTTAGCTAATAAGGGATATTTGGTTTTTACGTATGATTATCGCGGAATCGGCGATTCTAAACCCAAAAAATTAAAAGATTTTAAAGCGCATTTTACAGATTGGGCCGACAAAGATTTTTTAAGTTTAACACAATATATCGAAGAATTTTATCCCAATCACGAAAAATTCTTAATTGGTCATAGTATCGGTGGAATTATGATTGGTTTGACACGCGCTTACAAAGTTTATGATAAAATTGTAACGATTGGTTCTCAATATGGCTATATCAAAAATTTTCATCAAAAAGATAAAACTAAAGTGAATTTCTTTTTTCGCATTGCGATTCCTGTTTTATCTGCTTTTTACGGTTTTTTTCCTTCTCAAAAAGTTGGAGTGGGCGAACCAATTCCAATCGGGATCGCAAAAGATTGGCGAAAACTAATTCTGAATGAAACTTCAATTCTAGGTTACGCTGATGAAACGCAAAATTTGTATGATGAAATTACAAAACCTGTTTTAATCATTAGTTTGGATGATGATTTTATGGCAACACCAAAATCTGTAGATTTATTTGGGAAATTAGTTTTGAAAAATGCGAAGAAAAAACGTTTGAATATCGTTCCAAAAGAATATGGGTTGGATGAAATTGGACATTTGGATTTCTTTCGAGAAAAAAATAAAACCGAAATTTGGCATATTCCTCTTGATTATATTGAACAATAAAAAAAGCTCGAGAATTTCTCGAGCTTTTAGCTTTTTATAAACGAATTCCAACTCCACCCAAAACATTAATTCCGGCTTGTGGAAAATAATATCCTCCTCCATAATAATAACCGTTTGATTCGTATTCTACATCAAATAAATTATTAATCAAGAACGAAAATTCAAGGTTTTTAATTCCTTTTACTTTTGGCGAATATCGAATCAAAAGATCCGAAACTAAATAACTATCTAATTTTCCATCTGCTGGTTCTGTATTTGATAAATATTGTTCACCAACATATTTATTCGTCAAATTAATCAATACATTTTTGAAAGGAACAGCTTCAAAACCGAAAGCAGAAATCACATCTGGTGAAAGCGCAATTTTTGTCTTTCCGTATTCTTTTACAGAAGAACTTCCATCAACATCCCAAACTTCCTCTTTGTAATTATTATGTTTGTTTTCGCTAAACGTAATATTTCCAAAAACATTCAAACGATTTGGAATAATCTTATAGTTTGCATCAAATTCGACTCCTCGTCTAAAACTTTTTCCTGAATTAATTCTTTTTCGACTTCCTACATCATTCAATTCTCCAGTTGGCACCAATTGATCACGGTAATCCATATAATACAAATTCGCACTCAAAGCAAGACGACCACTTTTTCTGTAACCCAATTCGTAATCTTGTAAAAATTCGGCTTTTGGTTTTTTATCTTTATCATTCAAACCTGCATAATCAATACGCAAAGGTTCACGTTGAGAAATTCCGTACGAAGCATACAATACATTTGAAGAATTGATTTTAAAATTTATTCCAGCTTTTGGATTCACAAAATTGAATGTATCCGAAAATGGTCTGAAATCTTCCTCATCATTTTTTCCATTTGGTAAATATTTCGCATCATAATCAACATAACGATATTGCAAATCACCAAACAATTCAAATTTATTCAATTGATACAATACTTTCGCATAAGCAGCCAATTGCTTTTTCACAGAACGATTGTTGTAATATTTGAAATCTTTATCCTTAAAACCTGTGCCTTTTACCCATAAGACATTTCCATAATGATCGCCATCATATTCGTTTGCAGATAATCCGAAAAATACTTTAAAATCGTTTAATTTTTGATTTTCAACTTCAAGATTAAAACCATAAAAATCATTATCAAGATATTCACGATTAATTAAATTTCTTTTTTCTGAAGTTAAATAATCCAATTTATAACGTTTCAAACTGCGATTATTTTTATAGCTCTCGTAATAACCTTTACCTTTTGTGTAATGAACTGTTAAATTTGATTTCCAATTATTCCCAAAATCTTGTAACCACGAAAGAAAATAATGATTTTGACGGTAATTATCAGTGTGATTTTTATAAAAACCTTCAACCTTTCCATTTTCGTCTAAAATTTCTCCTTCAAAATTATATGTTCTATCATTTTTTAAAGTTTCAGCATCTACACCACTCCATGCCTGATACGTTTGTTCTTTTCCAAACATATTCTGAAATCTAAACTTTGTTTTTTCATTCAATTCATATAGAGCTGTAAAATCATAAGAGATTAAATCTGACCAAGATCTGTCTACATATCCATCCGAATTTATCTTAGAAAAACGTCCATCAATACTCAATTTATTATTTAGTATTTTTCCCGTACCAGCCTGAACTGTATATTTTTGTGTTTTATAATTTCCGAAAGAAACATTTGCTTCTGCAAAAGGAACGGTAGACGGATTTTGAGATTCGATATTAACACTTGCTCCAAAAGAAGCCATTCCGTTTGATGAAGTTCCAACTCCTCTCTGAATTATCATAGAGCTTGTAGATGAAGCCAAATCTGGCATATTCACCCAAAAAACACCTTGAGATTCAGGATTATTAAGCGGAATTCCATTTAATGTAACGTTGATTGATTGTTCATTAAGTCCACGAATTTTGATAGACGAATAACCAATTCCTGTTCCTGTATCAGAAGTTATAGAAACAGACGTAGCAGAATTTAACAAATTTGGAACATCTTGTCCCAAATTCTTCTTTTGTAACATTTTATCAGTTACCTTTTCAACTGTAATCGGAAGTTTTTCGACAATTGAAACTTCTCCTAATTGAATTTCTTCTTTTTGAATAGAATCTTTTTCTTGTGCATAAAGAATAGATGCACCAAATAATGACAATAAAAAAATCGACCTTTTCATAATTAATTTTAAAAAATATTATGAAAGGAGCCATCTTACACTTTTATAATTTACGCGCGAATGTAATTTGGTGAAGTACCAGTTCCCTTAGCAGCATTACCTGCCCAGGTTCTTTGGGTATAATCTCAGCCTCTTGTAAAGAAGCACCCCTTTCGATTGAACTTCAAAGGTAATCTTTTTTTTGAAATTTAAAAATTAACCCAAATTCTTAATCTATTTTCAGTTCTGCAACAATCGGAAAATGATCTGATTTTATATCATCTCCACGATAAAAATTGGTCACTTTTATTTTTTTCGAAACCCAACATTGGTCGATATTTGTGCGGAAAATTGGAATAAAAGCATTCCAAGAATTATTCAATCCAAAACCAGAACGAGCATCTTTCATTTTATCCGATTGCACCAATTTGAAGTTCGGAGAATAAACTGTTGAATTCAAATCGCCAACTAAAATGATATTTTCATTCGGTAAAGCATCTATTTCCTGCTTCATTAATTCGTATTGTTTATTTCGTCTTTCAAAACGAGCCTGATTTGGTAATGGCGGAACTGGATGTGTCGCTAAAATACTAACAGACTTACCGTCTACAGAAATTTCCGCTAAAATAGAGGGATGCATCTCATCAATGTAATTTTTTGTAGACACTTTTTTAAATGGTATTTTAGAATAAATGGCAATTCCGAAATTGTTACTTCTAACTTCTTCTTTATAATATGGATACTCTTTTCTTATAAATTCTACATTTTTTTGCCAAGATGGAGTTAGTTCTTGCAAAACGATAACATCAGCAGTTTCTGTACCTAAATATTTTTGTAGATGCTGAAATTCATCATTCTGAGAAAAAATATTAATCGAAATAATCTTGAAATTAGATTGCTCACCTCTCGCATTTTCTCCAAAATAGAAATTTCCTAAATTTTTGTACGTAATAATCGGAATAGCAACGAGTGGAATCAACCACAAAATATTTTTCTTTTCTTGTTTACGAATCGAATAATTGTAAATCAAACACAAGAAAAAAGCAATAATTAGTGCATAAACAGAATATTGCACCAACATATCAAATACAAAGTATTGGTAAAAACTTCTACTCGATAAATAAATTCCCAGAAATACTAAAAATAAAATTTTACTCCACTTTGTTAACATCTCGTCAATACTTTTTTTGATCTCGTAAAAATAGAAATTATATTATTCATTAACTTCGCAATATGATAAAAATCGGAATTTTAGGAGGAGGACAATTGGGATATATGTTTTTGCAAAATGCATTACAATACCCTTGCGAGATTAGTATTTTAGATCCGGCTGCTGATGCACCTTGTGCACCACATGCACATCATTTTATACAAGGCGATTTCAAAGATTATGAAACAGTTGTCGCTTTTGGAAAAGATCTAGATGCAATCGGGATTGAAATTGAGCATGTTAATGTTGATGCTTTGCGTTATCTAAAATCTATTGGAAAGCGAGTTGTTCCAGACCCTGAGGCTTTAGCGATTATTCAAGACAAAGGAGTTCAGAAAGAATTTTATGTCAACAACAATATTCCGACTGCGCCTTATTTTAGATTAGATAATTGGGAAGAGTTGAAATCAAAACAAGACATCAATTATCCAATTTTCCAAAAATCAAGAAAAGATGGTTATGATGGAAAAGGTGTACAATTCTTAAAATCTGAAGCTGATTTAGACAAAATGCTTCAAGCACCTTCTATTTTCGAAACACCTGCCGATTTAGATCGCGAAATTGCAGTGGTTACAGTTGCCGATCATTCAGGAAATATCGTGACTTATCCAACCGTAGAATTTGTTATCAACGAAGAATATAATTTATTAGATTATTTATTAATGCCTTCTACACTTCCGAAAGAAATCACTGAACGTGCGGAACAAATTGCTCGCGATGTTGTAAAAGCATTGAAATCTTCAGGAGTTTTCGCAGTAGAAATGTTTGTTAACAAAGACCAATCTATTTGGGTTAACGAAACAGCTTCTCGTGTTCACAATTCGGGACATTCGACAATCGAAGCAGCATATTCATCACAATTTGACCAAATGTTAAGAACCTTAATGCAATTACCACTTGGTTCTACAAAATTGTTTACAACTTCTGCTATGGTTAACTTAATTGGTGCTGAAGGAGAAACTGGATCAGCTGAAATAGAAAACATTGAAGAGTTATTAACAATACCAGGAACATTTTTACATTGGTACGCGAAAACAATCACAAAACCAGGTCGAAAAATGGGACACGTTACATTGGTTAACGATGATTTAAAACAATTAAAACAAAACATAAAACAAGTTAACGCAACGGTGAAAGTCGTAGCAAAAAAGTAACAACTATGGTAGGAATTATAATGGGAAGTGATAGCGATTTGCCTATCATGAAACAAGCTGCTGATCTATTAACAGAATTAAATATACCTTTCGAATTAACAATTGTTTCTGCGCATCGTACGCCACAACGTATGTTTGATTATGCAAAAACAGCGCACGAACGTGGAATAAATGTCATTATTGCTGGTGCAGGAGGCGCTGCACATTTGCCAGGAATGGTTGCATCAATTACGCCTCTTCCTGTAGTTGGTGTTCCAATTAAATCGTCTAATTCGATTGATGGTTGGGATTCTATTTTATCTATTTTGCAAATGCCAAATGGTATTCCAGTTGCTACAGTTGCAGTAAATGCAGCGAAGAATGCAGGAATTTTGGCTGCGCGTATTTTAGGAGCTACTAATCCAACTTTGCAAGAAAGGTTAATCCAATATCAAGAAGATTTACAAAAAGCCGTAGAAGCGAAAATAGAGCTTGTAAAAGGCGAATATCCGAATGGGTTTGATAAGTAAGATTTAAGAAATATTCTAATAGAAAAAGCATCAATTAAAAATTGATGCTTTTTTGCTTTATTCACCTATCTTTTTTAAACTTCTCAATTTACCAAGAAGAAATTCATATTGATATACTGCTTTCAAAATTTCTTTAGTAAATTCTATTGATATTTCCACTTCAAATTTACCTACCTCATTAAATGTATTTGATTCAATATGGGCGGCATCATTTCCAAGAAGTCTTAACTCTTGCATACCCTCAATTAATTCTTTTGGAATTAAAATTTTAGTTCCTAAATCTTGTAATTTTAAATATAAATTTTTTCCATCTACTTTTCTATCAAGACAAATCTCTTCTAAAGTTTTTCTAATCATTATAGCAGATGCTACAAAGCAATTATTTGAATGAGAAATAACTGCCTCTTGAAAAGCATTTATTACTTTTTCTGGAATATTTTCTTTATCAAAGGGTATTGTATCTGATGGATAAGTTAATATTATATCATTCATTGAATTATTATATACAAAGAATAAATGCCCTAAACAAGTTCTATTTGGACAACGTCGAAGTCCAAATGTTTTTGGATTTGAAAAAGTATCCTTTACATATACATCGGTACCTATAGACTCAAATGTTCCATTATGACCACAATGTGGGCATCTAATTGAAATTCTTGTTCCTTCCGAATTTTGAATATTTCCTTCTAATTTAAACTTCATTTATTTTAATATTAATAAAGATATCTATAAAACTAAAAACTCCCAAACTTATTAAGCTTGGGAGTTTTTTATTATAAGAAATTTTAAATCTTAACGTAAAGCTCTATCGCGGTTATCTACCACATCAGCAGCTTGAATCAATGATTGTAACAATGTTTGTTGGAAACGTCCTTGTAATTGACGGTTTAAATTATCCAAAATCATTGAACCTTTTTGATTCTTTTGAATTTGTTGATTTGAAGGAATAATGTAGAAAACTCCAGCATTACCTGCAATCGCTTTAGAAGATTGATTTGGTTTTACACCAAACGCAGCTCCTACAACTTTAGGCTCTAAACCAATTCCAGTTAAATTAGAATTAGAGAAGTTAACCGTAGCATTTCCTTTTTTCGCTCCAAATTTAGAAGCAAAAGCATTCAATCCACCATTCGCAACTTGCTCGTCAACCAATTTAGCAACTTTTTCGTGCATCAAAACTGGCTCTACATATTGACGAACAACACTTGGATGCGCCAAACCTTTGTCAAATTTTTCAACTAAATGAACAACGATGTAATCTCCTGTAGAAGATGTAAACAAGTTTGTTGCCCCTTTATCTGTTTTCTTGCCAAAAGCCCATTTTAAGATATCTCCGTCCTGATCGTTTGGAATATCTTGACCAATCGCAGCATAACGCTCAATACCTTCTGTTGTATTATTTAAATAACCACCTTTTTTCGCAGTATTTTTGAAATCATTCAATGATTTTCCTTCAACATTCTGAACATATGTTCTTGCATTTGTAAATGCTTTTTCTGTTGTCGCTTTAGAAGGCTCAATTGTTTTTACAATGTTTGCAACTTGATAAGCTGTTTTGTTTTTCGCATCATCAACTTTGATGATATGGAACCCAAATTGAGATTCTACCAAATCAACTGTTCCAACTGGTTTTGTAAAAATAAATCCATTGTAAGTTTGATCTAATTGATTGTTTTTTCCAACCCAACCAATGCTTCCTTTTTGTACAGCAGATGATTTATCATCAGATTTTGTTGAAGCTACTTCACCAAAAGAAGCTGGATTAGCTTTTACTTCAGCTAAAATTTGCTCAGCTAATTTTTTTGCTTCGTCTTTTGTACGTTTTACTCCGTTTCCAGCAGCACTTCCTGTATAAGAAACTAAGATGTGACTAGATTTTACAGAATCTTTTACTTCTTTCGATTTCGAAAGTTTGTATAATTGGTATGTATTTCCAATTTTGAAAGGTCCACCAATTTGTCCAACCGTAGCAGTTTTCAAGAAGTTTGTAGCTTCTGGTCCTAATTGAGCTTGTTCCAATTCTGCTTTTGTAAAATAATTTGGAATAAATGGTTTCTCAGAATTTTGAGTCACATAAACCGAATCACTTTTTGCAGAACCAAATGCTGCAATTGTATCTGTAACATTGTTTACTTCGTCATGAACAATTTGAGTTGACAGATACTTTTTGATGTTTGCTAAAGCAACAGCGTCATCAGCAGTCGAAGCTCCAGCAGGGAAATAAGTGTAACTTAATTTTACTAAACCTTCTGCTTTGAACAATTTTGGATATTTCGCTTCGTAAGCAGAAATTTCTTCGTCTGTTACTTTTACATTTAATTTTTTAGCCAAAGTTGCATAATCAACAAATGCATACTGAATATTTGCATTCGAAATATTGTATCCTTGTTGAATATCCGCTTCTTTACCTGTAACCGCTGTACCAGCCATTACATAACCAAAATATTTTTGAGATAAAATCTGTAATTTTATTTGTTCAGCAGTTTGCAACCAACCTCTATATTGTTGTTGCGCTTCTGGGCTTGATGCCGCATTCGCTTCTAATTGAGCAATCTGTTGTTGTGCTTCTGCACCAGATGCCATTCCGAAGTTTTGAGCTGTATAGCTCCAAAATTCATCATCAGAAACTTTTAAACCTAATTTTTCAGCATGTTGTTTCAACACTTTCTGACTAACTAAGCTGTTCCAAGTTTGTTGAGCAATTTGATTTGGAGTTGCAGTTTGACCTTGATTTTCGTACATCTTTTGTGTTTGATCGTACGCACTCTGATATTCTGCAATACCAATAGGTTCTCCGTTCACTGTACCAACTACAGACGGATCTCCAGTAAATAATTGTTTTATTTTTGAATTCTCTCCGAATAAATCTCCTGCAACGAAAGCTAACATTGCAACTCCGATTACCACGAAGATCAGCCAAGTTTTTTTACGAATTTCTCCTAAAACTGCCATTGTTTTATTTTAATGTTATTTCTATAATAGGTGGCGAAAATACGACAATACATTGAATAATAAAATAGAAGAAGCGACAAGTATGCGCTTTTTTGTTAATTTTTTTAACGCTCTTTAGAATTTTTGATTATCATCAACATACTTAAATCCTTGATTATTGAATAAAGTATAGGTTTCTAAATCGTCAGTAGCTTGCAAACCGTTTTTCGCTGTTAACGAATCGCCTTCCTTGCTAATTAAGTAAACTTCTTTCGATGTATAAACTGTTTTATTTTTCTTATTCCAAAATAATTGCTCGCTTTTCAACGAATCACCTTTCTCATTTACGATAATTACATTTCCTCTACCTTCGTAGATTCCTGTTACATCACTTAATCTTCCCCAATCTGCCTGAAAATAACCTGGTTTCACACTTCCTTTTTTATAAAAGTCAAGGTTTAAACCTTTTCTAAAAATCGTGTAAGGAGAATCTACGGTTGTATATTCTTCGATTAATGGTGAACGCAAATTACCCGAAATTCTTTCAGAATCTTTGTTGATAATATTTGCATTGATAAGTGTGCGTGTTGGGAATTCTACCTTCTTTTTACTGATAGGAGGAAGTTCTTTTTTACAAGAAAAAAGCAAAACGAAAACGCTAATCAGACCAAATACAATACTCGGTTTAATTAAAACTTTTTCGTTTGCTTTTTTATACAATTTTTGTTTGTCCAAAATTAGTCAATAACTCTTTTTCTAAACCAAATATCGTTAATATCAAATCCAACTTTAACTCCGAAATAATTTTCTTTGATTAAGTTGTTTGTTGTTTTTCCTTTTTGTCCGTACTCTAACGAAATATTCATCATAGAGCCATCATTTTGTTTTCCAATTGGAAATCCAAAACCTAAAGTTGCTCCATAAGCATCAATATCTGTTCCGTGAATAGAATACTGAGCTGATTGATAATACATCCCAGCGCGATACGTTACACGATTAAAATAACTTTTGTAACTGTTATAATCTGGAATCCAATATCCTCCAACTGCCAAACGTACATTGTTTTTGTAATCTACTGCAGAAGACATTGTAGTATTTTGACCTTCTAATGGTTGAGAGAAATCTTTCCAATTATTATATTTCGCTTCTACAGCTAACGACCACGTATTATCTTTAGAATATGATGCTCCTAAAGTAAATTGTTGTGGAATCTTAGTTTTTCCATTATCAATTCTAATAATAGAAATTGTATCTACAGAAGATTGTGTTGTTCCGATATATGTGTAAGAAGTTGTAAGATCTGTCACATCTGTTCTTAACTTAGTTCCTAATGTATAAGTAGCACCAATGTTTAAATTGTTATTTTTTCCAATTTTCTTCGTATACATAGATCCTAACGTAAATTGAGCACCACGATAGTTCGATTTATCGCTATAATCTACAGCTAAACTTGCTCCATCTACAGCTAAAATCTCGTTACGTTGCAACTCTCCGAAAAGATAATTAACACGCAAACCTAAAGAAAATCCTTTTGAAAGATTTCTTGAATAAAAAGCATGAAGACTATTTAACCCTCCATCACCTTTCATCTGTACAGTTTGTTTGATATTATTTTTCTCAGAAGTATTCATAATATCATATCCCAACGCTGTGTAAGGTTGAAAACCAACTCCGAAACTTCCTTTTTCACCAACTGGAAAAGCCAATGAAATATTAGAAACATTGAAACGACCTGCATTTTCTTTATCTGTTCCAGATTTGAAATTATAATTAGTTCCACTTCCACTTGCATTGAAAGTTGTCATACGCAAGTTTTGGTTTGCTGCAGGATTCGAAAAATTCGCACTTTGTCCAAAAGGATTCGTAGGAACCGTTGAGATACCGCCCATACCAGCTTGTTCAGTATTATTATCAAACAATTGCTCCCCTACTCCGTATGCCGAATAAGGTGAAACTGATATTGACTGAGCTTTTATTGTTACCACGCTAAATAGTGATAAACTACAAATAATCCACTTCATTATGAATGTATAATAGAATTCTAAGACGCAAATATGATGATTTGTTGCGAATTGTAAAAATTAGATTGCAAAAATGAGTTGTTAAATCTCTATTAAAATATTAAAACCACTCATTTTTTGCAAAGATAAAAATATTTTAAAATTTATTTCTCGGTAAATGAACAAGATAGCTTTTTCGTCTAAAAAATATTTTAAATAATGTTTGGTAGAACGGATTTTCGCTCTATATTTGCATCACAATTAAGGCGGTGCCTTAGCTCAGTTGGTAGAGCAAAGGACTGAAAATCCTTGTGTCCCTGGTTCGATTCCTGGAGGCACCACTGCTTAAAACCTCAATCAAATGATTGAGGTTTTTTTTGTTTTAGTATTTCAAATGTTAATAATATCTTAAAAAAAATATTTTCAATTAAAAAAAGCCGATGTAGAAATACATCGGCTTTTACTTTTTATGTTGAAATAATTATTACGCTTGTTGCGCTTTAATTAAATTTAATGCTGAACCAGCTTTGAACCATTCAATTTGTTGTGTATTGTATGTATGATTTGCTACAACTAAATCTTTAGATCCATCTGCATGAACAAACTCGATTGTTAAAGGTTTTTCTGGCGCAAATTCCGTTAAATCAATAAAGTTGATTGTATCATCTTCTTGTACTTTATCATAATCTGCTTTGTCAGCAAATGTCAACGCTAACATTCCTTGCTTTTTAAGATTTGTTTCGTGGATACGTGCAAAAGAACGTACTAAAACTGCAACAGCTCCTAAATGACGTGGTTGCATCGCCGCATGCTCACGAGAAGAACCTTCTCCATAGTTTTCGTCACCAACAATTACAGAAGGTACACCTGCCGCTTTATATGCACGTGCAGTATCTGGAACTGGTCCGTATTCTCCTGTTAATTGATTTTTAACTGAATTTGTTTCTTGGTTGAATGCATTTACGGCACCAATCAATGTATTATTCGAAATATTATCTAAGTGTCCACGGAAACGTAACCAAGGTCCAGCCATAGAAATATGGTCAGTTGTACATTTACCAAATGCTTTGATTAATAATTTAGCTCCAGTAATATTTTCACCATTCCAAGGTTTGAAACCTTCTAATAATTGTAAACGCTCAGAATTTGGATTTACGATCACTTCTACACGAGAACCATCTTCTACAGGTGCTTGATATCCATTATCTTCATAAGCATAACCTTTTGTTGGTAATTCCTCTCCTTTTGGAGCATCTAACATTACTTCTTCACCAAATTTATTGATTAATTTATCTGTTAATGGATTAAAATCTAAACGTCCAGAAATTGCAATCGCCGCAACCATTTCAGGCGATGTTACGAAAGCATATGTATTTGGATTTCCGTCCGCACGTTTTTTGAAATTACGGTTGAATGAATGAACGATTGTATTTTTTTCTTCTTTATCCGCACCTTCACGATCCCATTGACCAATACAAGGTCCACAAGCATTTGTAAAGATAACCGCATCTAAATCCTCGAAAGTTTTTAATAAACCATCACGATCCGCAGTATAACGAACTACCTCAGAACCAGGATTAATTCCAAAAGATGATTTCACTTCTAAACCTTTATCTAAAGCTTGTTGCGCAATCGAAGCTGCACGTGTTAAATCTTCGTAAGAAGAGTTTGTACAAGACCCTATTAATCCCCATTCTACATCTAAAGGCCAACCATTAGCTGCAGCAGTTTCTTTCATTTTAGAAACTGGTGTCATTAAATCTGGCGTAAAAGGACCATTCAAACGAGGCTCTAATTCAGATAAGTTAATTTCAATTAATTGATCATAGAAGTTTTCTGGATTTGCATAAACTTCATCATCAGAACGTAAATAAGATTTGTGAGCATTTGCAGCATCAGCAACATCATTACGATCAGTCGCTCTTAAATATCTTTCTGAAGCATCATCATAAGCGAAGATTGAAGTTGTTGCTCCAATTTCTGCACCCATATTACAAATTGTTCCTTTACCTGTTGCAGATAAAGACTCTGCTCCTTCTCCAAAATACTCTACAATTGCTCCTGTTCCACCTTTTACAGTTAAACGTCCAGCAACTTCTAAAATAACGTCTTTTGGAGCAGCCCAACCAGATAATTTACCCGTTAATTTAACTCCGATTAATTTTGGCATTTTTAATTCCCAAGCCATTCCAGACATTACATCAACAGCATCAGCACCACCAACACCAATTGCTACCATTCCTAATCCACCTGCATTTGGCGTGTGAGAATCGGTACCAATCATCATTCCTCCTGGAAATGCATAGTTTTCTAAAACTACTTGGTGAATAATTCCTGCTCCTGGTTTCCAGAATCCAATTCCATATTTATTAGAAACTGATTCTAAGAAATTAAATACTTCTGAAGATTTATTGATTGCCTCTTGTAGATCGGTTTTTGCACCAACTTTAGCTTGAATCAAGTGATCACAGTGAACCGTAGAAGGAACAGCCGTTTTGGTTTTTCCAGCTTGCATAAATTGCAACAAAGCCATTTGAGCAGTTGCATCTTGCATTGCTACACGATCTGGCGCAAAATCTACATAAGATTCTCCTCTTGTATACGCTTGTGTAGGTTTTCCGTCAAACAAGTGAGCATATAAAATTTTCTCTGAATAAGTCAAAGGGCGACCTACGATGGCTTTCGCAGCATCTACACGTTCTTGCATTTTTGCATAAACGCCTTTAATCATATTTATATCAAATGCCATAATAATTGATTTATTTAATTGGTTTTAATTTATCAAAAAACATACCCCAATATACTGAATTATTTGTAAACTACTAACTCTTTACCGTGCTAATAATCTTATTTAAAACAATTCTAACTTATTTATTTGCAATATTATATATTTATCACAAAAAAAGGCTAACACCGAAATGTTAGCCTTTATTATATCATTTTCTACAAACAATTAGTTCATTGAAATTGGTTTAAACTTTGTTAAGTTAATACCTTCAACTGCAGTTTTGTACTCTTCGATAGAAGGAATACGTCCTAAAATCGCTGATAAAACAACTACTGGAGTTGATGCTAATAAAGATTCTCCTTTTTTACCATCACGGTCCTCAACCACACGACCTTGGAATAAACGTGTAGATGTAGCCATTACTGTATCTCCTTTTTCTGCTTTTTCTTGGTTCCCCATACAAAGGTTACAACCAGGACGCTCTAAGTACATAATGTTTTCGTATTCTGTACGTGCAGTAGATTTTGGCAATAAGTCGCTAAACTCAAATCCTGAGTATTTTTGTAACATTTCCCAATCACCTTCTGCTTTTAATTCGTCGATGATGTTGTAAGTAGGTGCCGCAACAACTAAAGGAGCTTTAAACTCAACTTTACCATTTGCTTTTTCTACATTACGTAACATTTGAGAAACGATTTTTAAATCGTCTTTGTGTACCATACAAGACCCTACGAAACCTAAATCTACGTGTTTATCACCACCATAGTAAGTTAAATCGCGGATTGTATCGTGTGTATAACGTTTAGAAACATCAGCATTATTCACGTCTGGATCGGCAATCATTGGCTCTTCGATAATATCTAAGTCAATTACTACTTCAGCGTAATATTTAGCGTTAGCATCTGGTTGTAAAGCTGGTTTTTCACAAGATTTAATTTCCTCGATACGTTTGTTTGCTTTGTTGATTAAACCTTGTAAAACTGCATTTTTGTTATCCATACCTTTATCAATCATGATTTGGATACGAGATTTAGCAATTTCTAAAGATTCAATTAAGGTATCATCTTGAGAAATACAGATAGAAGCTTTCGCTTTCATTTCTGCAGTCCAGTCAGTAAATGTGAAGGCTTGGTCAGCTAATAAAGTTCCGATATGAACCTCGATTACACGTCCTTGGAATACGTTTTCACCGTCAAATTGTTTTAACATTTGAGCTTGAGTAGCGTGAACCACATCACGGAAATCCATAAATGGTTTCATTTCACCTTTGAATGTTACTTTAACAGATTCTGGAATTGGCATAGACGCTTCACCAGTTGCTAAAGCTAAAGCTACCGTACCTGAATCGGCACCGAAAGCAACACCTTTTGACATACGTGTGTGTGAGTCACCACCAATAATGATAGCCCATTCGTCAATCGTGATATCATTTAAAACTTTGTGAATAACGTCAGTCATTGCATGATATTCACCTTTAGGGTCACGTGCTGTGATTACCCCAAATTCGTTCATGAATTTCATTAATTTAGGGATGTTAGCTTGCGCTTTTTTATCCCATACAGAAGCAGTATGACAACCAGATTGGTAAGCACCATCAAGAATTGGAGAAATAACTGTAGCAGCCATAGACTCTAATTCTTGCACAGTCATTAAACCAGTTGTATCTTGAGAACCAACGATATTAACTTCAACACGAACGTCTGAACCTGCGTGTAATACTTTTCCATCTGCAACACCAACTGCATTTTTGTTGAAGATTTTTTCAACAGCAGTTAATCCTTGTCCTTCGATAGAAACTTCTTTTGAAGGAGCGAAAACTACAGGAGCTTCAATTCCTAAAGTTTTAGCTGCGAAAGTTTGGATTTTTTTACCAAATACGATAGCGTAAGAACCACCAGCCTTGATAAATTCCATTTTTTGTGGAGTTAAAGCTTTAGAGATATCAATTAATTCTTGATCTCCGTTGTATAACTTTTTCTCTCTTGTATTGATAGTTAATACAGTACCTGTTGCTACTGAATAAACTTCTTCTAAAATTGGGTCACCGTTTTCGTTACGAACAACTTCTCCGTTAGCGTCAACTTTTTTAGTCCAGTTTTTTAAATCGATACCGATACCACCAGTTACATCAACAGTAGTTAAGAAGATAGGAGAAATACCATTTGTACCCGCTACAATTGGAGCAATATTTACGAATGGAATATATGGAGATGCTTGTTTACCTGTCCATAAAGCCACGTTATTTACACCCGACATACGAGAAGACCCAACTCCCATTGTACCTTTTTCAGCGATTAACATTACTGAAGCGTCTGGATGTTTCGCTTGTAAAGCTTTAATTTCAGCTTGAGCTTCAGGAGTAATCATACATTTCCCGTGTAATTCTCTATCAGAACGAGAGTGTGCTTGGTTACCTGGAGATAATAAATCTGTAGAAATATCACCCTCAGCAGCAATGTAAGTCACAACTTTTATTTCTTCAGCAACAGCTGGCAATTCTGTAAAGAACTCTGCTTTTGCATAACTTTCTAAAATATCTTTTGCAATTGCATTTCCTGCTTTGTAAGCATCAGCTAAACGAGCTGTATCTGCATCGTATAAGAAAACTTGTGTTTTTAAAACTTCAGCAGCTTGTTTTGCAATTGCTTCATCATTTCCTAAAGCTAAGTCTAAAAGAACCTCAATAGATGGTCCTCCTTTCATGTGAGATAACAATTCGAATGCAAATGTTGGTGTAATTTCAGCAACTGTTGCTTCTCCTAAAATAATCTCTTTTAAAAATTTTGCTTTTACACCTGCAGCAGAAGTTGTTCCTGGCAACGTGTTATAGATAAAGAATTTAACAGAATCCTCGCGGTATTCGTTGTTAACATCTTTAATTTGATTAATGATTTCACTTAGTAATTCTGCACCATCAATTGGTTTTGGATGTAAACCTTGACCTTTTCTTTCTTCAATCTCGTTAAGATACTCTTGGTAAAGACTCATAATTATCTATCTTTTCTTTTTAATATTAAAGATTGTTTAAAACCAAGCTACTTACACCTGATTTCATCCAATCAAAATGAATTATATAATAACACTTCGCTGTATCGTCACATCTTATGCAAAAATTATTTTCAACAAAAATCATTTTTGGCATAGGTAACCACTGTTATCAGAATACAAACTAAGTATGTAATTTTTTCGAAGGGTAATTTTTAATAATTTAACTCACACAAACTCAACACTCATAAGCATTTGAGTCAGAGTTTTATTCTAAAACTTACATTAACAATCATCTAAACAAATACGCGTTTAGCTATAAATTGGTACACAAAATTACGTTTATAGTAAAGATTTTTCATCAAAGAATGATATATTTTAGTTATATTTCAATAATTTAGAATTATTATAAAAAAGGTCTAAATTTCACTTTAACAATGTTTTAAACGTAAATAAATAGAAGTTATAAATTAAAAGGTTCTTAAAATATCAACTCCATAATTTTTGGGTCATTTTTTTACGAAATTGAATTATTTCGAAATATTAATAAACATTCAATAATCAATCTTTCAAAATGCTATCAATCGTCTAAACATTCTCAAAAAACAATCAAAAATATTCAATATGAATAAATATTTATGATTATTAATAATTATACAAGTTTAATGAGATATTATGCAACTTTTTACTAACTTTGCGCCCTTAATTCATTATTATAGATATGAAACTTTGGGATAAAGGTTTTACCATTAATGATAAAATCGAAAAATTTACTGTTGGAAAAGACAGAGAATTAGATGCTCATCTTGCGAAATACGATGCATTAGCGTCGAAAGCGCAGGCAAATATGCTGGCAAAAACAGGTTTGATTACCAATGAAGAAAATGATGCGTTGCAAATTGCTTTGGATGAAGTTTTGGTTCTGATTGCGGAAAATAATTTCGAAGTCGACGAAAATTTCGAAGATATACATTCAAAAATTGAAGCTTATTTAATTGAAAAAACTGGCGATGCTGGAAAAAAAATTCACGTTGCACGTTCTCGAAATGATCAAGTTTTGGTTGCAATTCAACTTTTTAAGAAAGAGTATTTAAAACATACAACTGAAAAAATTGTCAATTTAATTGAGATTTTCTTACAAAAAGCAGACGAATTCAAGAATCATCAATTACCAGGATACACACATTTTCAGGCGGCAATGCCAAGTAGTTTTGGAATGTGGTTTTCGGCATATGCAGAAAGTTTGTTGACGGATTTATACTTTTTTGAGGCTGCATATAAAATTTCTGATCAAAATCCTTTGGGTTCTGGTGCAGGTTTCGGAACAAGTTTCCCAATTGATCGTTTGCAAACAACACAAGAATTAGGTTTTTCAGAAATCTTAGTTTCTTCTGTTGGTGCACAAATGCTTCGTGGAAAAACAGAAAAATCTGTCGCAACAGCTTTGGCAATGATTTGTGGAACGTTGTCTAAAATGTCGTACGATTTGGTTTTATACAATTCACAAGATTTAGCTTTTGTGAAGTTGCCAAACGAAATGACAACAGGTTCATCGATTATGCCGCACAAGAAAAACCCAGATGTGTTTGAGTTAACTCGTGCGCATTGCAATAGAATTCAGGCGTTGCCGAATGATATTATGATGACGATCAATAATCTTCCAAGTGGATATCACCGTGATTATCAAATATTGAAAGAAATATTATTCGAACCAATGATGCAATTTGATAATATTATTGACATCTTAACATTTGCGATTCCTCAACTTCAGATTAAAGATAACTATATGAATCAGGATAAATATGATCCGATTTATACCGTTGAAAATATTAATGAAGCGATTAAGAATGGAACACCTTTCCGTGATGCTTACAAAGAAGTTGGTTTATCTGTAGAAAATGGAACATATATACCACACAAAGAATTTCAGACTTCGCATATCGGAAGTATTCATAATTTGAGATTGGATTTAATTTCAAATAAAATCGAAAAATTCAAATTAGAAGCACAAGTTTTAAAATAAACACTTGTAATAAGTCAAAAATCATCCTCAAAATTATAGAATTTGAGGATTTTTTTGTCTTATAAATTTTATAATTTCAGAAAATATAAACGTTTAAATAATTGTAATTCTATATTTTGTAAAATAAAAAATGTTTTACAAAATAATTACAATCATTTTTTATTATATCAGGTCAAAATCATTCTAACTTTGACATATCAAATTAATCGATTAAAATTTAAAAAGATGAAAAAATTTTTCGCAGTAGTTGCAGTAGCAGCTTTATCATTAGGAGCAGTATCTTGTGGAGAGAAAACTGAAGAAGCACCAGTAGAAGAAGCACCAGCAGTTGATTCTTTAGCTACAGCAGCTAACGATTCTACAGCAGTTGCTCCAACTGATTCTACAGCAGTTGCTCCAGTAGCTGATTCTACAGCAGTTGCTAAATAATTTATAGCGAAGCTAAAATATAAATGCGCTCAACTAGGTTGAGCGCATTTTTTATGTTATAAATTCATCATGAATCTTAAAGTAGATTTCCGTCAAATTTTCCTGATTGTATTTTTTTATCAAGTTCTGCTTGAATATCCTCTAAAACAGGGCGAACAGTAGATTCTGGAATATCAGAAACTCTAATATACATTAAGCCATCAATTGCATCATTAAATTTTGGATCAACATTGAAAGCAATCACTTTTGCGTTTTGTTTGATGTATTTCTTAATCAAAACAGGTAATCTCAACATATTTGGCTCAAGCTCATCAATTAACTTATCAAATTTATTCAAATCAGCTTCAGATTCATCGAAAATAAATTCTTTATCTTCCTCTTTCAGCTTAACCTTAAACTCATTTTTTGCTCTCACATACTGCGCTACAGTAGAATCGTAATAATGAGATTTCATAAATTCGATCATCAAAGATTTTGAGAAATCAGAAAACTGATTACTAATACTCACTCCTCCAATAATAAATTTCTGATTTGGATTTCTCAACGTTACATGCACAATTCCTCTCCATAATAAGAACAATGGCATCGGCTTTTGTTGATATTCAGCTGAAACGAAAGCACGTCCCATTTCGATACATTTCTTGAAAAATGGATGAATTTCTGGATCAAAATTGAATAATTCATGAACATAAAATCCATTAATTCCATATTTTTCATACACTTCCGAACCAATCGCCATACGATATGCTCCAACAATTTTATTCGTATCCTTATCCCACAAAAATAAATGGTGATAATGATTATCAAATCGATCAAGGTCAATTTCATCATTTGTACCTTCACCTATCGCACGGAATGTTATCTCGCGTAAACGACCAATTTCCCTTAATATATTTGGAATTTGTTGAGCTGTAGAAAAGAAACATTCGTAATTATTATTTGTAAACAATAATGCTTGTTCATCTTTTCGTAAAGTTTCAATATCTTGAATTAATAAGTCTAAAGCTGTTTCCGAAATAATCGGCTTAACCTTTTTACTAGAAGAAGATAAGCTTGGTAAATTCGGCATTTTCAACTCAATATTCGAAGGGTTTTTCAATACTTGAGTTAAACTTCTTTTTTGTTTGTAATAAGACGAAAGCATGTATGTTTTCTTTCTCAAAAACTCAGAATAATCTTCTATAGACACATGCTCGTCTTGTTGTTTTTGTAAAATTGGTTTTCCAATACGAATCTGAATTGGTCGTGTTCTTTTCTTCATCATTTCAGCTGGCAACATTGCCGTTTGAAAATCTGGATGAATCTTCGCTACACGGTAAAAAATATTACTATTTCGCGCTCTAAAAAACATTGGAACAACAGGAACTTTCGCTTTTTTGATCAACTTCATCGCTGATTCTTGCCATTCTCTGTCAATAATTCTACTTTCGTCATCTCGATAAGAAACTTCTCCCGCAGGAAAAATCCCTAAACAACCTCCAGCTCTTAACAATTTTAATGCATCGCGCATTCCTGAAAGGCTACTGTATGCATCTTTACGTGTTTCGAAAGGATTAACTGGAATAATCATAGGTTCTAATGGTTTAATTTTTTGCAATAAAAAATTACCCATTACCTTGAAATCAGGACGAATTTTTGACATAAAATGCATCAAAATAATTCCATCCAACGCTCCAAGCGGATGATTAGAAATAATAATAAAAGGTCCTTCTTTTGGAATACGTTTTAAATCTTCTTCATGGATTTCGTAATCCATTCCCAAATCATCAATCAAATAATCCAAAAAAGGTTCGCATTGCAAATGCTTTCCACGATTGTACAAATCGTTTAACTGATCTATACTGAAAATTTTTTTCAATGCCCAAGCCACAGGTTTTCCTAAAACACCAATTTTAGAAAGACCCGAAGCTGAATAGATATCTTGTGTCGTGATTAAACTCATTTAAGCTTTAACAACTATTTGTAATGTTTCGCGCACTGTTTGTCGCAATAATTCTTTTTCTTTTGAAACAACTTTGTCAGAATCTGCATCGAAATGGCGAATTGTGTACAATAAAACATTGTTTTCTTCCTGCACTTTATACTCTTCGTTCATATCTGCAACAAACTTTTCTAAGTTGTCATATTTATCCTCCAAACATAAAGATAATGAAATTGCTGAATTTTGCATCAAATTTACTTTGATTTGATAATCATATAGTTTATTGAAAATTCCGCTCAATTTATCTTCTGTAATAAAAGAGAAATCTTTACTTGATAAACGAATCAAATGTTGCTCTCTTTTTAGGATAAAACAAGGTACTTTTGGATCTAATGGTTGACCTTTCGCTACCTCTGTTCCTGCTTCTGTAGGATTAATAAATGATTTTACGAAGAAAGGAATTTCTTTTTGTTGAAGCGGCTGTAACGTTTTCGGGTGAATAACAGATGCACCATAATACGCCAACTCTATTGCTTCTTCATATGAAATATGATTTAACAGCTCAGCATTATCAAAATAACGTGGATCAGCATTCAAAACTCCAGGAACATCTTTCCAAATCGTCATGTTATCCGCATTTAAACAATAAGCAAAAATCGCCGCAGAATAATCTGAACCTTCACGCCCTAAAGTTGTTGTGAAAAAGTTAGGATCAGAACCTAAGAAACCTTGGGTAATAAACAAACCTGTGTTTGGTAAACGTTTAATACTTTCTTCTGTTAATGCCCAATTTACTTTTCCTTCACGATATGTATTATCTGTTTTGATATAATCGCGAACATCTAACCATTCGTTATTAATTTGTATCGAATTAAGATACATACTGATGATTTTTGTCGAAATTAATTCTCCACAACAAACCACTTGATCATACACATAGCTATAATTTGGTGATTTGTTACGTCTTAAAAACGAAACAATATCATCAAAAAATTGCGAAATTTCGTTAGAAACCTCAGCTGGATTATCAAATAATTCTGTCGCTAAAGCAATGTGCTGTTCTTTTACTTCGTTAATTGTTTTTTCGAAATCTTGTTTTTCAAAATAGCGTTTGACTACCTCTTCCAATGCATTTGTTGTCTTGCCCATAGCAGAAACAATGATACATGTATTTTCGTAACCAACAGATTGCAATAAACTCGCAACATTTCTAACGCCGGCTGCATCTTTCACCGAAGCACCACCGAATTTGAAAACTTTCATTTCTATAAAAACTTTTTTTTGTAAATATTTAACTTGCAAATATAACCAAACTACACTTTATATGTTGACCGATTTTAATTAAAATAAAAAATAAATTTGAATGATGATTTTCACGTATTTAGATTAATTTCAAACGTTTGAAATGATATAAAATTGAGTTATTATTCCGATATTTGACCAGCAAAACATAATTATGAATACTAATTCTCATCAAACTCTTGGAGAGTTTATCATAGAAAATCAAGCAGATTTTATTTACTCATCCGGAGAATTATCTAGATTACTGAGTTCTATTAAATTAGCTACAAAAGTTGTTAATTATAAAGTAAACAAAGCAGGACTTGTAAATATCTTAGGCGAATTCGGAAATGAAAATGTCCAAGGAGAAAAACAACAAAAATTAGATGTTTTCGCAAACGATACGTTTATCGAAACGTTGTCGCAACGCGAAGTTGTTTGTGGTATTGCTTCGGAAGAAAACGAAGATTTTATCGCGATTCAACCTTCAAAAAATTCAAAAAACAGTAAATATGTTGTGTTGATTGATCCACTTGATGGCTCATCAAACATCGACGTAAATGTTTCTGTTGGAACAATTTTCTCAATCTACCACCGTGTTTCTGAACCTGGAACACCTGTTACAAAAGCAGATTTCTTACAACCAGGAAATAAGCAAGTTGCTGCGGGATATGTAATTTATGGAACATCGACAATGTTAGTTTATACAACAGGAAATGGTGTAAATGGATTTACATTGAACCCAGGAATCGGAACGTTCTATTTATCTCATCCAAATATGTGTATTCCAGAAGATGGACACATTTATTCAGTTAACGAAGGTAATTATGTAAAATTCCCTCAAGGGGTTAAAAATTACATCAAATACTGTCAGGCAGATGAGGAAGATCGTCCGTACACTTCTCGTTACATTGGTTCTTTATGCTCAGATTTTCACCGAAACATGCTGAAAGGAGGAATTTATATTTATCCTTCTGGAACAAATAATCCGAACGGAAAATTACGTTTATTGTACGAATGCAACCCGATGGCTTTTATCGCGGAACAAGCAGGAGGAAAAGCTTCTGACGGTTTCCAACGCATTATGGATATTGAACCTACAGAATTACACCAACGTATTCCTTTCTTTTGCGGATCGAAAAATATGGTCGAAAAAGCAGAAGAATTTATGCGAAATGAAGAATTGAAATAATCATTTCAAAAAACATAAATAATAAAAAATCCGCTCGATGAGCGGATTTTTTTGTTATCTAAACATTCAATTAAGGAATTGCAATACCTGGATAATTTCCTGGGTAAACGTGTCTTAAAGTTGAATGATATTTTTGGTTGATTGCATCAGCAAACATATTTGCGACAATTGCATATCCAGTTCCAGTTAAGTGAACTCCATCTAATGAGAACGCTCCACCAGAAACGAAAGTTGTTGTATATGTTTGTCCGTAATATTTAATCCCTGATTGAGAACTTAATTTTTTCATTTCAGAATATGCATCAACTAAAGCTAAATTATAAGCAGTTGCTAACTCCGCAATTGCTGCATTGTATTTAACTACAGCTGCTTCTGCTTTCGCAGTTTCTTTTGCTGTTAATACATAATTATCTGTCATTGGATAACTAACACCTACTACTGATAATTTACCAGCTTTCTCTTGAGTTAACCCTAACTTCATTAATTCTGCAACTCTATTTGTGTCAACTTTTCCAATTACAGATGAAGAAGTCAAAACCAATAAATCTTTTGCTGTTGCTTGACGAGCTTGTCCATAAGTAATTCCAAACAAAGTTGCAGTACCAGTATCATATCCTGCTTTAATTAATGCAGCAGTAATCGTTGTTGATAAATCCGCTAAATCTTTATCTTTAATTACTACAGCACTTGCAGCAGTCTTAGAAAAAGAAATTTTTCTTTCTGAAGCACCAACTGCATCAAATACTTGATTTAATCCTGCATAAGTTGCATTCAATTCATCAATCATTGGTGCAAAACTTGGATTTGCTGGTGATAAAGGTGCGTATGGAACCGTTGTAAAATATGGAATAGATGTTACAGAAGGAATATTTGCAATAACTCCTTTTGCTCCTACCGATGTTAATGCTTTTAATCCATCATTAATTGTAGATTTTACCACATTTACATTAGAAATATCATTACTTCCATAAGTTCTTGGATCAACATTATTTGTTTCATTATGATCTACTCCAACTCCTCCAGATGTTGCATAACCTAATACATCATTGTTCCCAATCCAATAAGAGAAAAATGTTGGCTTTTGAGCAACTGCATCTGCAACTACAGAAGTTGTCGCACCACTTGCAAAACGTACAAAATAAGGATTCGCTGTTGCTGGATCAGTTTTTAAGCCTGCTGGATTTCCATAACCTGGCGCAACTAAATGATAAGACTTAGCACCTGGAACTCCCATATTTTGAAACTTTCCTTTATCTGCTAAGATATCTAAAGCTCCACCCGCAGCACTTGGAACTGGTGTTAAAGCTCCATTTACAATTTGTAAATTCAATTTACCTGGAAAACCTGGTAAATCAGTAAATCCACCTGTATCATTTGACATATATGGAATTTTAAATTCTCCTCCTCCTGCAGCTTTCATCAATCCAGCTAACATGTTTGGGTAAGAATTTTCTTGTCCAGATTTGTACAATGCATTATCTCTATAACCAGAAGTTAACGAGTTTCCTAATGCGATATATGTAGAAAAGTTTGCTTCACCAGCAGAAACTTGAATATCTTCAATTGGATGTTCGAAATCTTCGCTACAGTTAAACATCGTAGCAGCTAATGCAACTAATACTATTTTATTTAAGTGTTTCATTTTTGTCTTATTTTAAGTTGTACGATACGCCTAAACCAAAGTTTATAGCACGCATTTTAACATCTCCAGAGAAGTTTTGTTGAATATTATCAATATGTCTTTCGTCTCCTTTTACATATGATCCAAATAAATCAACATTAAATCCTGACTCGAATCTAAATCCTAATCCAGCTGAAACTGAATTTAAGTTAGAACTTGGTGTTTCTGATGACCAATAAGCTGATGGCACTGGTGATTTATCGTGATAATAACCAACACGTCCAACAATCATCTCGCTGAAAGTATACTCAGCTCCAAAACGGAATAATGTATTGTCTTTCCAGTTTTTCGTAGAAGATGATGTGTAGAAAGTATTAGAAGCATCATTATATAAATTGATATCTAAACTTTTGTAACGTGTCCAGTTTTGCCAAACTACATCTCCAAAAAGTTCTAATTGTGGTAAAACTTTGTATGACATCCCAAATGTAAACTCTGATGGTAATGGTAAAGTTGTATTCCATTTATCTGTATTAAAAGGTACATTAGATGCAATTCCAGAAGGAACATTCGACCATGTAACATCACCTTTGTTTGCAGAAACATCTACATTAGAACGGTACGCAATTCCAACTCCAAATTTATCTGTTGGCTTGAACATTGCTCCAACATTAAATCCTAAACCATGGGCATCTTTATCCTCTAATTTAAGTTTAATATCATTTCCAGCAACTGTTTGTACTTTCTCTAATTTAGCTGTTCCGTGTGTATAAATGAAACCTACACCCAAACTAAACCAGTCAGAAAAACGATATGCAACCGTTGGCTGAATATTGAATGCTTTCAAGTCAATATGTGTAATATTTGCTTTGTTTTGCCAATCTTCTGGCCACGTAACCGAACTACCAAAAGGCGTCGTAACACTCAATCCAATTGCTAAATCATCTACAGGCTTGTAACTAACTGCCAAATACATTGGTGTTCCTAATTTACTATCTGTTTCTGCTTTTTGTAACGTCATTGGATCTTGCCATTTTACGTCAGTTTTTACACCAAAACCTCCGACAGCAATACTCAATTTACTATCAACAAAAGCTAAACCTGCAGGATTATAAAACGCAACACTCGCATCGTGAGTTTGTGTTGCAGAAGTTCCCCCCAATGCTGCTTGGCGAACTCCTTGTAAAGCAACTCGGTATCCACCTGCAAATGCAGAAGAAGATAAGCCGATTAATGCTAAGGTTAAGAAAATTTTCTTCATATTTTTTGTTCGTTTTTAATAATTCCTTTAAACAAAAATAACATAATTTTATAATAACGTTATGTTAACATAATAAATTTTGAAAAAATCTTTACTATTAAGGCTTTCAGCCAGAATAACATTCGTGTAAAATATACACTATTGATAAATTTCTTTGATTTTTTCAGATATAATATAACCTTCAGACCAACATGCCTGAAAATTGAATCCACCTGTTATAGCATCAATATTTAAAACCTCTCCAGCCATAAACAATTGTGGGATTTTTTTTGCTTGCATCGAATGAAAATCAATTTCTTTCAAATCGACACCGCCTGCCGTTACAAACTCATCTTTGAACGTACTTTTTCCATTAATTTGGTATTTTCCTTGCGTCAATTCTATTGCAATTGCTTCGATGTGTTTTTTCGATAAATCTGCATAAACCTTGTTTTCATCTATATTACAATAGCTCAGAATACTAAACCAAAAACGCTTCGGAAAATCGAATGGATTATTTTTATGCACATTTTTCTTAGCATCAACTTGTTTTTTATCATTCAAAAATGAAATGATTTCGTCTTTAGATTGATTTACAAAATTGATTTCAGTTTCGAATTTATAATTGCTTTCATTCAATTTTAAAGCACCCCAAGCCGATAATCTCAAAATCGCTGGTCCACTAAATCCCCAATGCGTAATTAGTAACGGACCTTCTTCTTCTAATTTTTGTTGATTGATTTTGACTTCAGCATTATCGAAAGAAATTCCCATCAATCCTTCAATTCGAGGATCTTTGCAATTAAACGTGAATAAAGAAGGAACTGGTTGAACGATTTTCAAACCTATATTTTTCAAACTTTTCCAAAATTTAGGCGTACTTCCTGTTGTCACAATCACCGTTTCGAAAAAATGTTTTCCTGATTTTGTTATCAATTCATAACCACCATCAACTTTATTAATTTCTTGCACACCGTCTGAGAAATTAAGCTGAACTTTATTTTTATCAACCGCTTTTGTCAAAGCCTCTATAATCGAAAGTGAAGAATCGCTAACTGGAAAAATACGGTTATCGTCTTCTATTTTCAATTCTACTCCGCGCTCATCAAACCAAGCCATTGTATCACCCGGTTGAAACGTGTAAAAAACACTTAATAATTCCTTTCTTCCACGCGGATAAAACTCGACCAAATCAAGCGGATCAAAACATGCATGCGTAACATTACATCTTCCTCCGCCCGAAATGCGTACTTTTTGAAGCGGTAAATTTGCTTGTTCAAACAATATAGTTTGTTGTCCTACAGTTTTTCCAAGGTTTGCAGCAACAAAATATCCTGCGGCACCACCTCCTACTATGGCTATTCTTTTCACGAGACAAAGGTAAAGTTTTATTTTTAACAGAATTTTTGATAAAAAAAGGAAATGTTTTCACATCTCCTTCTAAACTTTTTGTTCATGAAAAACGAACAAAGGTGTAATATTTTTATTTGCAATTTTCTTTGTAAATCCTGGTGAAAAAATCTTATCAAAAAACCCTTTATTGCGGCTTACAACCGTCAACAAATCTATTTGTTTTTCCTTGATAAAATCCAACACCGCATTTACAGGATCTGCATCATGATAAACTTCAAATACAATTGGATCTCCAGCAAACTGATCTTGCCAATCTTTCATCGCTTGTTGATTAAATTTTCCGTCTTTCGAAACGTGCATGCAATGAATTTTTGCATGATGACGATTTGCAATTTCGATCAAATACTTCAATGCATCTTTATCTTTTTGATCAAAAACAGTAGTAAAACCAATATTCTTAAATCCTTTGAAAGACATTCCATGCGGAATACTAAGAATTGGAACTTTCATCGACGTAATCGCATTTATCGTATTCGAACCGAAAAGCATTTTTTCTATTCCTGAATTTCCGTCTGTTCCCATCACTACAAAATCAACGCTTTCTTCTCCAATAATTTCACGTAAAATATATAAGAAATTTCCTTCTTCTAAGATAAATTTGATTGGAATTTCATTCAAATCATTTTCAACAGCTATTTGTCTTAATTGCGGAATATTATCTTTGAAGTTGTCAAAACTTCCTAATTCTACCGTTTCATATACATTCTGAATCAATCCAGCACTCAAACTTCCTGTAATCATTGGCAATTCGTAAACATGCAACACATAAACTTGTGCATCGATACTTTTTGCAAGATTTAGTGCATATAAAAAGGCGTTATTAGCTGTTTCTGAGAAATCTGTCGGGAACAATATTTTTTTCATCTTTTCGTGTTTTGTACTCAAAAGTTACGAATAATTTTATTTCAACACGAAAAAAGCTCAATCTATTTCTACAGATTAAGCTTTTTGTATATTCAGTATAAATTATCTTATTCGTGGAAAACAAACAAAGGCACGTTGTGTTGTGTCAAAATTTTCTTTGTAAAACTTGGTGAAAATAATTTCTCGAAGAAGCCTTTGTTACGGCTAACTACTGTCAACAAATCAATTTTTTCTTCTTTAATAAATTCCAAAACTGCATCTACAGATTCATCCGCAGTATAAATAAAAAAATCTACAGGTTCATCTTTATAATATTCTTTCCAATGATTAAGCGTCGGAATATCGTAATTTCCATCTTTCGAAACGTGTAAGCAATGCACTTTTGCTTTATAGCGATAAGCAATTTCGGTTAAATAATCTAAGGCTTTGCGGTCTTTATCTTGGAAAATTGTCGTAAATCCAATATTATTTATTCCTTTGAATTCGTAACCATTTGGCACGCTCAATACCGGAATTTTAAGATGTTTTATTGCATTCATCGTATTCGAACCAAAAAGGACTTTATCAAATCCTGTATTTCCAGTCGTTCCCATTACTACAAAATCCACTTTTTCATCTTCGATAAATGTTGGCAATACAAACGAAAGCATTCCTTCTTTTACGAAAAATTTCAAATCAACATTTGCAAAACCATTATCCTCAGCCATTTTTCTCAAGAACGGAATATGATCTTTTAAATTCTCGAAATTATTTAATTCAATTGTATTATAAACATCTTGCAAAATACCAGCATCGATTCCTCCACTTACCATTGGATACTGAAAAGCATGCAAAACATATAATTCTGCATTTTGATTTTCGGCTAAATTTAACGCATACAAAAACGCATTATTTGCTGTTTCTGAAAAATCTGTTGGAAATAATATTTTTTTCATAATCTGTCTGTTTAATAGCTTTTTAAAGATACAAATTATTAAATATCTATATTTTAATTTGATGTTAAATCTTATTGTTTTTTATTATTTACGATGATTAAAAATATTATCATTTTCGTATAAATAGTAATCCGTAACTTTGTACCTTAAATAATTTTTCAATTCATGAATAATAAATATTTTCAAAAAACCATTATTCGATGGTCAGATTTGGATGCTAATCGCCATTTAGCGAACGCTTCGTATATGAATTTTACAAGTTTTGCACGTATTGCTTTTTTGAGAGATTATGGCATTTCGATGAAAAATTTGGAGGAATATGGAATTGGACCAGCTATTTTGCACGAACAATTTTCTTTTTTTAAGGAAGCTATGGAAGGTGAAGAAATTTATATTTCGGTAGAAATTGGTGGAATGTCGGAAGATGGAATGATTTATCAATTTATTCATAATTTATATAACCAAGATGGTGTACATCTTTGCCATTCTGAATTGACAGGTGTTTGGTTTTCGATGTCGAAAAGAAAAATGCAAGCACCACCAACAGAAATGTTAGAAAATATTAAAAAATCATTTGAAGGACAAACCGTCAAAACAATGTCGAAACAGGACATTATCAATTTACCTTTTCGTTCAGAAAATATAGATCCTTCAATCTTTACTCAAAAATAAAATCATGTTAGAAGATAAAAACGTTTCAAAAACAAGTTTAGCCGAAATTGGAGAATTTGGTTTAATTAACCAAATCAAAGAAGGTTTTCCAATCAAATTAGAAAGTTCTATCAAAGGAATTGGTGACGATGCGGCTGTTCTTGATTATAAAAAAGAGAAAATTGTGGTTTCTACTGATATGTTAGTAGAAGGCGTAAATTTTAGCTGGTCGTATATGCCTTTACGTCACTTGGGGTACAAAGCGGTTGTGACGGCAATTAGTGATATTTTGGCGATGAATGCTATTCCAAAACAATTGTTGATTTCGATGGCAATTTCGAATCGTTTTACGATAGAAGCTGTGGACGAAATTTACAACGGAATGAAATACGCTTGCGATAAATACAATATCGATATTGTTGGAGGCGATACAACTTCTTCTGTTAGCGGACTTGTTTTGAGTATGACTGCAATTGGCTCGGCTCCAGAAAAAGATTTGACTTATAGAAATGGTGCGAAGGAAAATGATTTGGTTGTTCTTTCTGGAGATTTAGGTGCTTCTTTTCTTGGTTTGCAAGTTTTGGAACGCGAAGCGCAAGTTTCAAAAGTGAATCCTAATAATCAACCAGATTTCGAAAATTATTCATATTTAATTGAACGTCAATTAAAACCTGAAGCGCGTTTGGATATTATCAATCTTTTGAAAGAGTTGAAAGTTAAACCAACTTCTATGATTGATATTTCGGACGGATTATCTTCTGAAATTATTCATATCTCAAAAGAAAGTGGTGTTGGAATTAATATATACGAAGAAAAAATCCCGTTAGATTCTGTTGTTATTCGCACAGCCGAAGAATTCAAAATCAATCCAATCACATGTGCTTTAAGCGGTGGAGAAGATTACGAATTATTGTTTACAATTGATCAAAAAGATTTTGAAAAAATCAAAGGAAATCCACATTTAACGGTAATTGGTCATGTAACTGGTAAAAACGAAGAAAACTATTTGATTACTCGTGGAAGTGAGCAAATGGTTCCATTAACTGCACAAGGTTGGGGAGTTGAAACGGAAGAAGAATAGGTTAATGAGATAATTCGCTAATTAAAAAATGTGATCCTTAAACGAGTTCAGATGACTTAACGAATTATCAAAACAAAACGTGTCAAGCTGATTTCATTTCAGCTTCTCTTCAAAATAATAAAATCAAAAAGCATTCAAGAAATTGGATGCTTTTTTAGTTGAAATAAGTTGTAATTTAGTTCTATTAATTAACCACTTATGAAATACTTTTTACTTTCATTTATTCTATTTTTTTGTTCATGTTCATCAACATTCAATTCTACTTATAAGAGCAAACAACTAAAAAAAACAGTTGATACTTTTATTGAATTAGGAGAAAAACATAATGAACGTATTAATCCTAATAATTCTTATTTAATTCTAGGTTTTGTAACGTCCTGAAAAAAT
>NZ_DDBA01000001.1:49277-65771 GCF_002333005.1 Empedobacter sp. UBA2044 | reverse complement strand
TCATAGAAATCAGAATGACAATAATTCGTCAATTCGAGTAATTTTTCGAAATGAAAATAAAGAAAAATTGTATCGAGAATAGAATTAAAAAATAGTCATCCTGAACTCGTTTCAGTATCTCATAATAAAGATTCTTCGACAGGCTCAGAATGACAAAAAAAATAGTAAAAACCTATAAAAAATAATAAAATGAAAAAATTAGCAATTAACAACCAAGAAATTGGAATCTATATCAAAAATAACGAAGTAGATAAAATTTACTCAAAAGGAAATTATTGGATTTTCTTTAATAAAAACATCGAAAAATTAAACATCAACGAAATAATTGATGAAAAATTCCACGCAATGATTTTGGAAAATGAAACATTAAAAAATATGGTAGATTTTATCGAAGTATTACATAACGAAGTGTTGATTATTTACAAAAACAATCAAATCTATGATTCTTTTTACAATAAAAACGTGATGATTTGGAAAAATTCGACTCAATTAAAAGCTATAAAATTTGACTTGAATTCTACTGACGAAATTAAGAATTTAACAAAAAGAGAAATTGATATTTTGAGAAAAGCTGGTGCAATTCGTATCATTTCTGTTGCGCCATATTTCGAAGGAATTTTATTTAAAGACAATGAATTTGATTCGGTTTTAAAAGCTGGTGAATACCTATTTTACAACAACGAAGTTAAAATCTCGATGGTATCTTTTGATATGCGTCCGCAAACAATTGAAATTTCGGGACAAGAAATTTTGACGAAAGATAAAGCGCAATTACGAATCAATTTTATGGTAAATTATCAAATTACTGATTTGTTAAACGCTTATCAATCGAACAAAGATTTCGAAAAAATGATTTATCAAGCGATTCAATTAGGTTTGAGAGAATTTATTGGAAACATGAATTTTGATGATTTGATGTCAGATAAAAATTCGGTAACGAATTATATCATTCAAAAATATCAAGCTGAATTCCAAGAAATTGGTCTAAAATTGATTGACGCAGGTATGAAAGACATTATTCTTCCTGGAGAAATAAGAGAAATTATGAACCGTGTTTTGATTGCCGAAAAAACGGCTCAAGCTAATTCGATTACGCGTCGTGAGGAAACTGCTTCAACAAGAAGCTTGTTGAATACAGCAAAATTAATGGAAGAAAACGAAACATTATGGAAATTGAAAGAGATGGAATACATCGAAAAAATTGCTGATAAAGTAGGAGAAATCTCAATTTCTGGTGGGTCGAATGTATTAAATGAACTAAAAACAATGTTTACAAAATAATATTCTAACCAAATTATATGAAAACAACCGAACAACAAAACAAACCAATTAATGGAATTGATTTGATTGCCTTGGGTTATCCTGAGAATGAAATTTTAGGAATTGCCTTAAAAATTAACCGAAAAAGAAATGGTTATACAAAAGCCGAAATGCTTGATAAATATGCGCAAGTTTTGTCTTCGCCACAAGATTTCTTAGAAGATAAAATTTTCAAAACGCTTGCAAATGGTTTTATCAATGGAATTCATTTACCTCAACAAGATGAAAACTTAATTGAATTGAATGAAAATCCGAACGATTTCAACATTTATGGTGCAAAAAATATTGAAGATGGTGCTTTAGAACAAATGAAAGTAGCCATGAAACTTCCTGTAACAGTTGCCGGCGCAATAATGCCAGATGCTCATCAAGGTTATGGTTTACCGATTGGCGGAGTTTTAGCAACAAAAAATGCAATTATTCCTTATGGTGTCGGCGTTGATATTGGATGTAGAATGGCTTTATCGATTTATGATTTACCTGCTTCTTATTATTTTAAGCATCATGATTCTTTAAAAAAAACTTTAATAAAAAACACAAAGTTTGGTGCAGGACATGGTTTTCATGGTCAATACAAAGCCGAACATCAGATTTTGGATGATGCAAAATTCGAAACAAATTCATTTATTCAAAATTTAAAAGATAAAGCGTGGTCGCAATTGGGTTCTTCTGGAGGAGGAAATCATTTTGTAGAATTTGGTCTGATTGATTTCAAAGAAGATGATAAGAAACTGAACATCAAAAAAGGTTCGTATTTAGCGTTATTAACGCATTCTGGATCGAGAGGTTTCGGTGCTACAATCGCTGGACATTATACAAAAATTGCAAAAGAAATTTGTAAACTTCCTTATAAAGCACAAAATTTAGCTTATTTGGATTTGGATTCTGCAGAAGGTCAAGAATATTGGATTACGATGAATTTGGCTGGTGAATATGCTTCGGCTTGTCACGAAATTATTCATCAAAAAATTAAAAAATCTATCGGTGCAGAAGTTTTAGCTAAAGTAGAAAATCATCATAATTTTGCTTGGAAAGAAATTTACAATGGCGAAGAAGTAATTGTTCATCGAAAAGGTGCAACACCAGCTTCTAAAGATGTGATGGGAATTATTCCAGGTTCAATGACTGCGCCAGGATTTTTGGTTCGCGGAAAAGGTGAAGAAAATTCTATTCATTCGGCTTCTCATGGTGCTGGTCGAAAGATGAGCCGAACACAAGCAATTAAATCATTATCACAAAACAAGATAAACGATTATTTGAATGATTTTGGAATTACACTAATTGGAGGCGGAAAAGATGAAGCGCCGATGGCGTATAAAGATATTCACGAAGTAATGGCTGCACAACAAGATCTGGTTGATGTTGTGGCTACTTTTACACCTAAAATGGTCAGAATGGCAGATGACGGATCGAGAGAAGATTAAAAAAATGCCTGAACAAATGTTCAGGCATTTTATATTTTATTGATTAAATCCAATCTTTTGGATGTTTCAAAACATCGACTAATTTATATTCTTCCGAACCTTCTTCTGGTTGGTGATTATAGTGCCATTGTACATGTTTTGGCAAACTCATCAAAATAGATTCTATTCGTCCATTTGTTTTCAAACCAAATAAAGTTCCTCTATCATGAATTAGATTAAATTCCACATAACGACCTCTTCTAATTTCTTGCCATTCCTTTTGTTCATCAGAAAATTCATCATTTTTGTGCTTTTCAACAATCGGAATATACGCTTCTAAAAATGAGTTTCCTACTTCCGTTACAAAATCATACCATTGTTCAACTGTTTTTTCTGAAGTTGGTTTCAAGTAATCAAAAAACAAACCTCCTATTCCACGGGCTTCTTCACGATGAGTATTCCAAAAATATTTATCACATTCCTCTTTATACTTCGGATAAAAAGCCACATCATGCGCATCACAACTTTTTTTACAGATTGTATGCCAATGCATCACATCTTCTTCATCCAAATAATACGGTGTTAAATCTTGACCTCCTCCAAACCATTGATCGACAATATTTCCATCTTTATCATACATTTCGAAATATCTCCAATTCGCATGAGTCGTCGGAATATGTGGACTTGTTGGATGAATAACCAAACTCAATCCACAAGCAAAAAATTTACCTGACGAAACATTTAACGCTTTTTGCATTGTTTCTGGTAATTCTCCATAAACTTTTGAAATATTAACGCCAGCTTTCTCAAAAACAGCTCCGTCAGTTAAAACACATGAAAGACCTCCGCCGCCTTCTTCGCGTTCCCAACTATCTCTTAAAAATTTAGCTTTACCATCAACTTGTTCAAGTTTAGTAATAATTTTATTTTGTAAGTCTTGTATATATTGAAAAAATTGATCTTTCATCATAAATATTTTTGCAAATATAGAATGATTGATAACGATTAGAAAGAAGATTAATAATTAACTTCTCACAAATGCATATTGAAATGGAACTTTTATAGTGGTTTTTATAAATTTCCCTTCATTATTCTTTGCTGGAATAATTTTATATTTACCTCCTTTAATTCTCTCATTTAATCTAAATAAAGACTTTTCTAAGATATCTTTCGTATCCTCACTTCCTTCAAAATCAGAAATAGAAATTACACCATTTTCATCAAAAGTAAAATTGAATTCAGCTTTAAGAAGATAATTTGTAATTAAGTTTCTCGACCTTAATTCCGTACTTACCATTTTATAAAAATCTTTTCTAAAATTTTGTTTAAAACATTTATTCAACTCCTCATTTCCCTTCTGTTCAACTTTTTTACAACTTAGATATATCAAAGGAGTTTTTATAGACTCTTGTGAAAACAACATTATGCTAATACAAACAAAAAATACAAATAAATATTTCTTCATATTCTTAAAATTAATTCATATTATTTAAAACAACTATTATTAATAACTATTTATAATGTAATTTTAATAAATTATATTTATCAAGATAGAAATTATCAAAACCTATGTTTAAAATCATATTTTACTTATAATTAATATTTTAAACAATTAGAACCATTTAAACGACTTAGTTTTGCATCAAACCAACAGTTGATTAAAAAAGTTATTAACAATATTATTCACAAAAGAAATCTTTCTATACCTTTGCAGAAGAAATTTTATAAAAAATATAAATGTCACAAAACGGAATTCCATCGGTTAATTTAGCAGACTTTTTATCTGATGATCCTGCAAGAAAACAAAAATTTGTCAACGAAATTGGTAAAGCATACGAAGAAATAGGATTCGTTGCTTTGAAAGGACATTTTTTATCTGACGAATTAGTTGAAAATTTATATAAAAGCGTTCGCGAATTTTACGCTTTACCTACAGAAACAAAACAAAGTTATGTAGTTGAAGGAATTGGTGGTCAACGCGGTTATACAGCTTTCGGTAACGAACATGCAAAAGGTAGAACCGTTGGTGACTTGAAAGAATTTTGGCATTTTGGACAGTATTTATCTGAAGAAGATAAAGCGAAATACAACTATCCAGAAAATGTTGATGTAAATGAAGTTCCAGGTTTTAACACTTATGGTGAAGAAACATACAAACAATTAGAAAAAACAGGAGTTTACGTTTTACGTGCTTTGGCTTTATTCTTAGGTTTAGACGAGTTTTACTTTGATGATAAAGTAAAAAACGGAAACTCTATTTTGAGAGCAATTCACTATCCTCCTATCACAGAAGAGCCTAAAGATGCAGTTCGTGCTGGTGCCCACGGTGATATTAACCTGATTACATTGTTAATGGGAGCGCAAGGTCGTGGATTACAAGTGCAACGTCACGATGGAACTTGGGTTGATGCTATTGCTGCTGACGACGAATTGGTGATTAATGTTGGTGATATGTTATCTCGTCACACAAACAACAGATTAAAATCAACAATTCACCAAGTGGTTAATCCAGAGAAAGAATTATGGGGAACATCTCGTTTTTCTATTCCATTCTTTATGCATCCAGTTTCTGAAATGGATTTATCTGTTTTAGAAGATTGTGTAACAGAAGAAAATCCAAAACAATTTGAAGATATTACAGCTGGAGATTTCTTGACTCAGCGTTTAAGAGAAATTGGTTTAATTAAATAAGCCATATTTAATCTATTATTTCATAAAAAAGAGAGTTGATTTTGTCAACTCTCTTTTCATTTACATGCCTCTTACATACATGTTGTAGTTAAAAATATCCAAACACAACAAAGTGTATTTATAATCATTTTTATTGATATTCACTTCCAAAACTGGATCCGAATTATAAAATCTAATTTTTAGATTATCATTCTTATCCAATAATAAATAAATAGAGGAAATCGTTGGACGAATATCATTCATCCAATTTTTTAAAGATTCTTTTGAATCTTTAATCAACTCAAATTTTTGAAAATATTCGTGAAAAAAATTCTCTAAACGTTGCACTTGTGTCAAACGATCCAATTCACGATATAAATCGATAAAAACGCATAATTTTTCGCGCTTTGGACAAACACATGGATATGGATGTTCTCCATTATAAAGCCATCTTTGCCACTTTTTACAAGACGTTTGTTCTATTGCTTTCTCAAATTCATCTTCGTATTTTAAAAGCCACCAATTCATACGGCAAATCCGTAAATTGCCTTTTGATAACTGCAAAAGCTCGTCTATATAAGCGCTAACGTTTAACATCAATTAAAAATTTGAGTCTTGCTAATTTACAACTTTTCTGATTGAATTTTAATGTTTTAATAATAATTTTTCAAATTTTAGAATCTTAAATTGCTCATCAAACAAAACGTTATAAAAGAACATTTTTTCCTTCATCGTTTTATTTTTCATTTGCACATTTCGAACTGGAATTAAGACGTTAAATTGAAATTCTCTATCCTTCTCAAAATGATTAACAGCCGCATAATAAATCAAATTGTACCACGAATCGATTGGTGCATAAATCCCATAAAAGTCAGGATATAACGCATCTGCTTCATCTTTGTAAACATTGGTAATCGAATAATTATCAATCTCAAATTTCGAAACGCATTTATAGGTTGTTAATTTAGAACAAATTGAAGTGTCTTGTAGATATTTCGCCGAATCTAATTTCAGCCCAAATTCGTCCATTTTATAATCTTCAAACTTATTAATCGTAGGATCTACCACAATTTTTTTGTTCGGAAATTCTAAACTTTGTTTTTGGATATCTTGTAAAATAGTATCGTAAATTTTTGTTCGAATTTGATTTGGGTTAACATTTTGCGCATCAACAAATAACACAATATGTAAGGAAAAAACCAATAAAAAAAGTCTCATTTTGGCGTTTTGGTTTAAAATTTGTTTAAATTTATGAAGTCTTTACGATTCAAAAATCAAATTTAGTTGAAAAGATTTCAAATCTTATCATTTCATCATATTTTCGTAAACAAATAGTTAAAAAGGTGTTAAAGTACGCTTTCATACAATTACACTTTAACTATTATTGTTTATTTTTAACAAATTAATACAAAGTTTAATATCCGACAACAAACGTTTATTATAAATATTCTCTATAACTATTATAAATAAAATCTTTTACAATTTTTCCAAACAAGACATAAAAGTTAGACATTTGCAGTGTCAAATAATTTATTCATAGATAGTAAGACAAAGAGTAACAACGAGTATAACGAAATTGATTTATGAAGTTTGGAATTACTCGCACTCTTTTTACTTTTTAGAGTTTTTTATAGTAGTTTAGGTTGGTTAGTAATCCGTTCACTTTGAACGGATTATTTTTTTATAGCTTATCAATAAAAGCTTTCAACAAATTATATACTTTTTCAGAGGAACTCAAATCCAAACTTTCAGCTGTATCATTGGGATCATGATAAAAACCTTTTCCTCCTAATGTGTAAATAAAAAACGACGGAACACCTTTCAAATAAAACGGACAATGATCGGAATTACACGATTCTCCTCGAATTTTAACTTCTTTTAGGTATTTATTTGTTTGATTGAATTCAACTAATTTTTCAAATTGATTTTTAAAAACTTTACCATTCACAACTTGAATTCCTTGATCGCCCGCTCCCATAATATCTAAATTGACTAAAAATTTGATTTGATTCAATGGAAAAAGAGGATGATTAACATAATAATCTGCGCCTAAAATCCCCGCTTCTTCACCTGCAAAAGCCATAAAAACTGTTCTATAATTAGGCTGATGTTTTGAATAATACTTCATCAGCGCCATCATCATTGCAGTTCCGCTCGCATTATCACTCGCTCCAGGAAAAATAGTTTGTCCAACTTTCCCTAAATGATCATAATGAGCAGAAATCACAATTACGCTATCATTGTTCTTTCCGTCAATGTAACCAATTATATTATTTGCTTCGAATGAATTATTTAACTCTGAATCAATAGAATAATCGTTTATTTTTAAATTTTTAGAATAAAATTTATCCGAAATAATAAATTCTGAAATAGAAGATTGTCGTTGACTAAGACTTGAAGTCAATTTATCTGATGTAAATCTAAAAATCGCTCGATTTTTATTTTCATTTTTCTCATAAATATTCGCCCATTGTTTGTAATATTTCTGAATAGAATCTACAGAAGTCACTAAAGGCGGCAAAATAATATGTTTTCCTTTTTGCGATTCATCATCTTTCACAATAAAATCCCTCGTTTTATCTTTCGACTGAAAAGATTCCACATAGGCTTTTGTGTCAAAAATATAAAAAGGTGAATTGGTTTTCGAAATTGATTTAGAAATTGGTTTTACAATAAAATCAATTCCATATTTTAATTCTTTTCCATTAATTTTCAGTTTTGCATCTTTGATAATATTAATCGGAAAAGTAAATGTTTGATTATAACGATTAGAAAAAGACTTCAATCCATTTTTTTGAAATTCGTTTTGTAAATAAATTCCAGCATTTGTCATTCCATTTTCTACATAACCTCTGCCAGCAAACGAATTTGACGTAAGCGAATCTAAAATTGATTTAAAATATTTTTGATCAAAGGTTTGCGCATTTCCGATTGTAATTACAAAACACGAAATCAAACCAAATAATATCATTTTATTCTTCAGCATTTTAATCATTTTATTCTTCAAAAAATATTCTATTCTAAGATAATTATCATTTTAACAAAAAAAATCAATTATCTATATTAAGTCAATAACAAATTTAAAAAATCTTTAAAAAGTAAATCAAATTAATACTACTATAAATTTTATATCTTGCATTATTAAGTTATCATAATAAAAACAACAAATCACAAATTAAATGAAAGAAGTCGTAATAGTTTCAGCTGTTCGTACAGCAATGGGATCTTTTTTGGGAAGTTTATCTAACGTTCCAGCTACAGATTTAGGCGCAACAGCTATTAAAGGAGCTTTAGATAAAATCAACTTAGATGGATCTTTGGTTGATGAAGTATATATGGGAAATGTATTGCAAGCTGGTGAAGGACAAGCACCTGCTAAGCAAGCAATGATAAAAGCAGGTTTACCAAATACAATTCCTGCAACAACGGTAAACAAAGTTTGTGCCTCTGGTATGAAAGCTGTAATGTTTGCTACACAAGCAATTCGTTTAGGTGACGCAGATGTTGTAGTTGCTGGAGGAATGGAAAACATGTCGATGGTTCCTTTCTATTCACCAAATGCAAGAACTGGAAATAAATACGGAAATACTGTTTTGTTAGATGGAATTGTGAACGATGGTTTACAAGATTACTACAGCAAAGAAATGATGGGACTTTTCGGAGATACTTGTGCAACTGAGTTCAATATTTCTCGTGAAGAGCAAGATGAGTTTGCAATTAATTCTTACAAAAAATCTGCTGCTGCTTGGGCTGCTGGAAAATTTGACAACGAAGTTGTTCCTGTAGAAATTCCTCAACGCAAAGGAGAACCAGTTATTTTTAAAGAAGACGAAGAATATAAAAATGTAAACTTTGATAAAGTTCCAGGTTTGCGCGCTGTTTTCTCTAAAGACGGAACTGTAACTGCTGCAAATGCTTCTACAATTAATGATGGAGCTTCTGCTTTAGTATTAATGTCTTTAGATAAAGCAAACGAATTAGGATTAAAACCTCTTGCAAAAGTTATTGCTTATGCTGATGCTTCTCAAGAACCTTCAAAATTTACAACTGCACCAGCTAAAGCGGTTGAAAAATTATTGAAAAAAGCAAATATGACAGCTGCTGATGTTGATTTCTGGGAATTTAACGAAGCGTTTTCAGTTGTTGGAATTGCAAATACTAAATTATTAAACCTTGATGCTTCTAAAGTCAATGTAAATGGTGGTGCGGTTTCTATTGGTCATCCACTTGGAAATTCTGGATCAAGAATTTTGGTTACATTATTAAATGTTTTAGAGCAAAACGGAGGAAAAATTGGTGGTGCAGCTATCTGTAATGGTGGCGGTGGAGCATCTGCAATGATTATCGAAAAAATCTAATTTTAGATCAAATACACGATGAAAGCGTCTAATCTGTAGACGCTTTTTTATCTTTTGAAATTAAAATACTTGTAAAAAATCTGAAAAACATTCGACATTTATTATAATTGGCTTAAAAACCTTTTCTATATTTGTTGGATTGAACAAACACTTTTGTATGGAATATATAGAATTTGAACAACCTATCAAAGATTTAGAAGAACAGTTACAAAGCTGTCAAATCGTCGGCGAAGGAAGCGGTGTTAACATCAAACAGGCTTGCGTTGAAATTGAAATTGCAATTGAAAATAAAAAGAAGGAAATCTATGGTAATTTAACGCCATGGCAACGTGTACAATTGTCTCGTCATCCTTCTCGCCCTTATACTTTAGACTACGCTTACGCGATCACAGATAACACGTTTATCGAAATTCACGGAGATAGAACTTTTGCTGATGATAAAGCAATGGTTGGTGGTATGGGAAAAATCAATGGTCAAACTTTTATGATTATTGGTCAACAAAAAGGAAAAAATACCAAAGAAAGACAATATCGTCGTTTCGGAATGTCTAATCCAGATGGTTACCGCAAAGCTTTACGTTTGATGAAGTTAGCAGAAAAGTTTAATATTCCTGTCTTGACTTTAGTCGACACTCCTGGTGCATATCCTGGTTTAGAAGCTGAAGAAAGAGGTCAAGGTGAAGCTATCGCTAAAAACATCTACGAAATGTTGAAACTTACAGTTCCTATCATTACAATTGTAATTGGTGAAGGAGCTTCAGGTGGAGCATTAGGAATTGGAGTTGGGAACAAAGTTTTCATGTTAGAAAACACTTGGTATTCTGTAATTTCACCAGAAAACTGTTCTACAATTTTATGGAGAAGTTGGGATTACAAAGAGCAAGCTGCTTCGCAAATGAAATTAACTGGTCCTGATATGTTAGAATTAGGATTAATTGAAGACATCATTCAAGAACCGCTTGGTGGAGCACACTACAAACCAGAAGTTGCGTACACAAACTTGAAAAATAAAGTTTTAGACACTTACAACGAATTGAAAAAACTTTCTCCAAAAGAATTACAACAACAACGTCAAGAACGTTACATCAAATTCGGAGAATTTTCAGGATAAAATATTGTTTTACAATAATACTTATTGTAGAATATACAATTTTAAAACGAGATATAAAATTAGTTATATCTCGTTTTTTTATTTAATTTTGAAACTCTTATGGAACAAGCAAATTATAATCCCGAAATACCAGCTAACAAGCACAATGTCATTGGTTTAGAGAAAGGTAAACTTCCTCCACAAGCTGTTGATTTAGAGCAAGCTGTACTTGGTGCGATGATGATTGATAAAAAAGGGTTGGATGAAGTCATTGACATTCTTACACCGCAAGTTTTTTATCGTCCAGAGCATCAAGCGATTTATGCTGTCATTCAAAAATTATTTAACGATTCAGAACCTATTGATTTATTAACGGTTTCGAATGAGTTGAAAAGTGAAGGCAAATTAGATCGTGTTGGCGGTGATTATTATTTGATTCAATTAACGCAAAAAGTTTCTTCTTCTGCACACGTGGAGTATTATGCTCGTGTCATTCAAGAAAAATATATTCTTCGTCGTTTAATTGAAATTTCGAATCAAGTCATTGAAAAATCATACGATGATACTGCCGATGTATTTGATTTACTGGATTATTCTGAATCGAAATTATTCGAAATTACAGAAGGTGGAATCAAGCGTAGTTATTCGGAAGCAAGAGATTTAGTTACAGAAGCGATTGACAAAATTAAAGCCCAATCTACCAAAGAAGGAATGTCTGGTTTATCTTCTGGATTTACAGAAATTGATAAAATTACTTCGGGTTGGCAAGAATCGGATTTGATTATCTTAGCCGCTCGTCCTGGTATGGGGAAAACCGCTTTTATCCTTTCGATGGCGAAAAATATGACGGTGGACAAAAATATTCCAGTTGCTGTTTTTTCATTAGAGATGTCTTCTGTTCAGTTGATTACGCGTATGATTTCGGGTGAAACTGGAATTTCGGGTGAAAAATTGCGTAAAGCAAAATTAGCCGATCACGAATGGAAACAATTATATACAAAAGTAAAAGGTCTTGAAAATGCACCGCTTTACATTGACGATACGCCTGCCCTTTCTATCTTCGATTTAAGAGCAAAAGCGCGTCGTTTGGTTTCTCAACATGGTGTAAAAATGATTTTGATTGACTACTTACAGTTAATGACTGCTGGTGGAAAAGCAAATGGAAACCGTGAGCAAGAAATTTCGATGATTTCGCGCTCCTTAAAAGCAATCGCAAAAGAGTTAAGTATTCCTGTTATTGCACTTTCGCAGTTATCTCGTTCGGTAGAAACTCGTGGAGGAAGCAAGCGTCCATTATTATCGGATTTACGTGAATCTGGAGCGATTGAGCAAGATGCCGATATCGTTTCGTTTATTTATCGTCCCGAATATTATAAATTAGAATATTGGGATGATGAAAGTGAACCTTGCGCTGGTCAAGCCGAATTTATCATTGCTAAACACCGTAATGGTGCGTTAGAAAATGTGCGTCTACGATTCATTAATGAGCAAGCTAAATTTACCGATTTAGAAACTTCATTTGGTGGAGATTTCGAAATTCAAAGCTCGATGAATGATGGTTCTCAAGAAATGGGAAGTGCAATGAATTTATCTGCTATCGATCCTTCTGATGCTTTTGGAGATTTCGGCGGAGAATTCACAAGTTCGATGAACAACGACGACGATAATTTACCGTTTTAAAAGAATGATTTTATTTTGAACGAATTGTTCTATTAAGATTTGATAATTTTAATCAATCATAAATATTTACTTTATGAAAAAGAATCTAGAATTTATTGCAGAACTTTATGGTTGGATTCAAATCTTTATATCACCCTTTATTATTGGCTTCATAATTGGATTGTTGATTTATTTTCAAAATAAATCAATTTCTAATTTAATTATTGGTTCTATCTTCATTCTAACAGGATTAATATTAGGAATTATTTTAGCAAATAAAAAAATGAAAAGTAAAAACGGAACAATTTGGTTTTTATCACGAACAAATTCAGCAACTGATTTAGATAAATAATCATTCTTCTAATTTCTATTGTTCATTTATACTTACTTTATTGTTCAAACCTTCTAAAATCTCATCAACTATCAGTTTTATTTATCCTAAAAGTTTTGTTAGGAACGAGAATTGCTACAACTTTGTATACATTAAATAAAGAGTGAAATGGCAAGTTCAATCAGAACATTAAATCCTGCTACAGGTAAAATCGAAAAAGAATTTCAAGCCTACACAAGCGAAGAAATCAATCAATATATAGACGACGCAAACGAATTATATCAAACATGGCGATTCGAATCTTTCGAAGAAAGAAAAGCTGTAATGAAACGTGTCGCAAACGAAATGCGTAAGCAAAAAGCTCGATTAGCTGCTTTGATTACAACAGAAATGGGAAAACCATTGTATGAAAGTGAAATCGAAATTGATTATAGTGCAAATATCATCGAATATTACGCTGATAATGCAGAAGAATTCTTGGCAAATGTTCCTATACAAACAGAAAAAGGTGACGCTTATGTGGTTTCAGAACCTATTGGTGTGTTATTAGGTGTCATGCCTTGGAACTTTCCTTTTTCTCAAATTGCACGTTTTGCTGGGCCTCACATTATGGCTGGTAACACAGTTGTTTTGAAAACGGCTTCTAATATTCCGCAATGTGGAATCGCTTTCGAAGAAATGTTTACTGCTGCTGGCGCTCCAAAAGGTTTGTACAAAAACTTATTGATGTCAGGAAAAGACACAGATTCGATTATTAATAATCCAAAAATTGTTGGTGTATCTTTAACTGGTTCAGAAGCTGCTGGTGCAGAGGTTGCAAGTATCGCTGGTAAAAATGTAAAACCTTCGGTTTTAGAACTTGGTGGTTCTGATCCAATGATCGTTTTGAATGATGCGGATATCGAAAAAGTGATGAACGGAACCATTAACGGTCGTTTACGTAATGCTGGACAAGCTTGTACTTCTTCGAAACGTATTATAGTACAAGAAGGTATTTACGATGAATATTTGAAAAAAATTACGGACTATATAAACGGAATGAAAGTTGGCGACCCTACACATGCTGACACCAATATGGGACCTGTAAGTTCGGAAAGCGCGTTAGAAAAATTATTGGATCAAATTAATGATTCAGCTAATAAAGGAGCAACAATTGTTTCAGGAGGAAAACGTATTGATCGTGATGGGTTCTTTTTACAACCAACAATTTTAACAGATTTAAAACCTGGAATGAAGGCCTATGACGAAGAAGTTTTTGGACCTGTAGTTTGTATTTGGAAAGTGAAGGATGTAGAAGAAGCAATCAAAATTGCGAATGATACGCCTTACGGATTAGGTGCTTCTATTTATACAGAAGATGTTCCGAATGCGGAGAAAATCGCTCGTAGAATAGATTCGGGAATGGTTTACGTAAACAAACAAGTTTCTTCAAGCCCAGATTTACCTTTCGGTGGTGTGAAACATTCGGGTTACGGACGCGAACTTTCTAAAGCTGGAATTATGGAGTTTATCAATAAAAAATTAATCATGATTGCGAAATAATTTTTCAATCATTAATCAAATTATACAAAAAAAATGCAACTTTTATGAAGCTGCATTTTTTTTATTGAATAAACCCTTGTTTTTGTTCCATTTGGTCAATTTTGAAAAGAATTAAATCACGCATAATTTTTGCTCTATTTTTTGCTTCATTTGCTATTTCTCCTTCAAATTTTTCGTCAATTATTCCGTACCACAATTCAATCCAACGCTCGAAATGATGCGGTTTTAATTTCTCTTTCTGACTCAAAACCAAATGTGTTCGCATTGGCCAACCTTCAAAAGTTGCTTTTCCTAATAAAACAGTTTCCCAAAACTGAATCATATGCGGCAAATGTTCGTCCCAATTTACCTTTGCAACTTCCGAAAAAAAGTAACCAATGACATCATCTTTTTGCACTTTATCGTAAAACGTATTTACCAATAAAGCAACATCTTCTGAAGTTTCGATATCTTTTTTCATTAAAACAAATTTACAAAGAACTTAATTCAATTCATCAATGTTTTTAATCACGAAAAAATGCAGTAATTTTACAGTCTCATAAAAATGAATAAAATTGGATAGCAATAGACAACAAAAAGTAAGTAAATTATTTCAAGAAGAATTAGCAGAAGCTTTTAGAAAATGGGCTGTAAAGGAATTCCCTGGAAATTTGATTAGTGTTACAGAAGTAAAAGTAACACCAGATTTGAGCGTTTCTAAAATCTATGTAAGTATTTTTCCAAGTACTCAAAAAGACGAAATTTTCAAAGAAATTAGAGTTAATACACCATTATTTAGAGGAATTTTATCAAAAAGTGCTTCTAAACAAATGCGTATTACACCAGAATTAATTTTCATTTTAGATAATTCGTTAGACGAAATGGATAAAATCGACAAAGCGCTAAGAGGAGAAGGAAATAATCCAATCTTATAATGAGAAACATTTCACTTTACATTGCGAAACGCTACATTTTTTCGAAAACGAATACAAACGCCGTAAACATTATTACATCGATTGCTGTTGGTGCTATTCTGGTTGCTACAGCGGCTTTATTTATTATTTTATCCGTTTTTTCGGGATTAGAAAAAATGAATTTAAAGTATTATAGCAATGTAAATCCTGAAATTAAAATATCACCTTCGAAAGGAAAAGTATTGGACAGTTTAACTTTTGTTGTGGATCAATTGAAGCAACAAAAAGATGTCAAAGCTTATTCTAAAATCATCGAAGAAAAAGTCTACATCGATTACAAAGGAAAGCAAGATATTGCCTATTTGAAAGGTGTTGACGAAAATTTCACCAAAATTACACGTTTAGATACGGTAATTTATGGTGGACAATATTTAGACTTTAATCGCGATGATAATTTTATTGTTTCGAATGGAATTGCAGAGCGTTTGCAACTTTATATCGATCCGATAACGCCAGCAGATTTGATGATGCCAAAAGCTGGAACAGGTCTAATAAAACAAGAAAGCGATGCTTTTACACGCAAAGATGCGTACAGTGTTGGCGTGTTTATTTTGAACGAACAATACGACAAACACATATTTACAACTTTAGGTTTGGCGCAAGAATTATTGTTGTTAAACGAAAATCAATGTTATTCGATTGAGGTAAAAACGACTGGAAAAAAATCGTTTAACGAAGTAAAAATTCAACTTCAAAAAATATTAGGTTCTCATTATAAAATCGAAACCAGACAAGATTTAGATTCAGCTTTCTTAAAAGTAATGAATATGGAAAATTTAATCAGTTACTTGATTTTTACGTTAGTCATTATCATTGCATGTTTCAATTTGGCAGGAACAATTATTATCTTGATTTTGGATAAAAAGAAAGAAATTCAGACGATGTATAGTTTTGGATTATCACGAAAAAACATTCGTAATATTTTCTTTCAAACTGGTTTTATTATCACCCTTATCGCGATGACAACAGGTTTATTAATCGCCTCTGTTATTGGATTATTACAAATAGATTTTGGTTTGGTTATGGCTTCGCCAACTGTTCCATTTCCATTTATCTTTTCTGTCGAAAATTTTGTTGCAGTTATTGTAACTGTTTTAGGTTTGGGAAGCTTAGTTTCGTGGATCGTTTCCAGACAAGTGAAATAAAAAATATTAAGACATAAAAAAAG
>NZ_DDBA01000001.1:0-49187 GCF_002333005.1 Empedobacter sp. UBA2044 | reverse complement strand
AAGCTTTTTTTATGTCTTAATCCCACCTATTCCAACGAATGTAATTTGGTTTTGAAAAGTCAAAATCCATCATTTGAAAATCTCTATTATCCAATAAATTTGTCTTGATTAGATTATCGCCTTGTCCAGGAATTGATGGATAATACGACAATGAAAAACGAATATTGTTGAACACAAAATAATCATTTGTCAACATCACACCCATACTAAAACGCGAATAAATTGGGTTATTATTCAGTATAAATTTTTTGTTATCTCCAATTGCCGCAACCATCGCATTGAAAAAAGGCGAAATACGAAATCCTAAAAACTCGTAAGGCGTATAGGATTGCAATTGATACTCGAACATTAATTTCTGTTGACCTGTTAAGCCTCTATCCGATTTGAAACCTGCCATTCCCAAATAATCATGTTCATGAAGCGAAAGTTGATCCGCAGGAGAATCTAAACGATCATGTCCCAAAAGATAATTAGTTTTCATGAAGTTTCTGAACTTCCATTTTCCCCAATTTATCAACTTTGCCATATATTGTAATTCTACAGACAGCGTTTTTTGTTCAAATTTTCCTTTATTAAAAAATCCTCCAAACTCAACTCCAAATCCCCAAAAACCGGTATTTAAAAAACCTCCAGCAGAAGCTTTTCCGCCAAGATAATAACGATCAGTTTGACGAATATTTTGAATTCCTCCTATAATGCCCAATGATTTCCCTATCGCAATATCTTCTTCAATATCATAATTGAAAATATATTTTGTTTTGATATATCGTTTTGAAGAAATTCCTATCCCTACTAAATAATTCGTTTGGTCAGAAAAAAAGTTCACAGGATCGTTTTCTGGAGTTGGTGTTTCGGTATAAGATCGATCATAAAATCGCCCTGAAACAATAAAATTGGTAATATTTTCTGAATGACCATCATCAATTCTAAACGCTCTTGCCAACCAATAATCTTGGTAATTATATTTGAAATGGTTATCAACCAAAATAGGTTTTTCGAAATCTAATGAATCTTTAAAATACACTTGTCCAACCGAAACTCCACCTGCATAATGTGCTAATGGCGAATAAAAAGGTCGTACAAAACTGATTGATTTTGTATAATGATTATCTTCATTTTTGAAATAACGTACATTCCCAATAATTCGAGTTTGGGCAATATTTGGAACCGTATAATTAAATTGATATAACGAATTTCCTGTTTTGTAATTGTGACGGTAACGATTATCAAACACATGTCCTAAACCTAAAAAATTTCGCTCTCTAATGCGAATTCCAGCTTTTGAACTCGAAACCGAACCTGTAATAAACATACTCCAAGAGTCAATTGAATTGACATATAAATCAACCGAATCATTCCCGACAGCTTCTTCCTTAATCTCTACTCGACGAATAGAACGATTGGTACGTATTAAACGCTCAGATTCAGCTGCTTTTACAGAATCATATTTATCTCCTAGTTTCAGCAACATATTTTGACGCAACACAAATTGCTTAGATTTCCCGTGTAGTGTATTTCCAGTTCTTTCAATCCATTTTGTCGGTTTTCTTGTCGTGTCCTGCAAAGAATATCCGAAAGGGTCTTGTGTTTTGTAGTAAATATTTCGAATAATTTTTCCTTGATATTTTCCATCACCTACATTATTATTGGGCTGAATAGGAAAACTCGTTGGTTTTTTCTTGAATAATAATTTTTGGTAAAACTTTCTAAACTTAGAATGATTTTTATTCTCAATTCTAACTGTATCAATTTTGACACTATCTTCTTGAGCATTAACAACTATGGATAAACTAAAAAATAGTAATCCAAAAAAAGTTAATAATATAGTTCTTTTTTTAAGCACACGTCAAGTTATAAAAGTCTAACCGCTTTTACAAATCTAGTTTTCCAATAATTTTCATCAAGGGAAGAAATGATGACACCTTTCGAAGTTGAAGAATGTACAAAACTGATTGATCCGTCATGATTAATACTTTCTACAATACCTACATGAGAGATTGAATTTCCTGAAGTATTAAAAAATATTAAATCACCTATTTTAACATTTTCGATTGTAATTTCTTTTCCATATTCAGCTTGATCACTCGAACGACGAGGCAATTCTAAATTCATTTCCTTGAAACTTACATAAACCAGTCCCGAACAATCGAAACCTGTTTTCGTAACTCCACCATATTTGTAAGGTGTTCCTAAGTAAGATTTTGCCGTTTTTAGAATTTTATTTATATCACGAGGCGCACTATCATCAGCATTTTTAGAACGAAAAACCTCTGTAGATTCGTTTTTTTTGGAAGAAGTATAAACTTTTTTAGAACCAGTTTTCTTATACGAAGTTACTTTACTACTTCCACAAGACGTCAAGAATAAACTTGCGATAATAATTGTTGTAAGGTATATGTGCTTCTTCATTTTCGATCCAGTTTTCTTCAACAAATTTTCAACGAATAAATTTACTAAATATTATCTTGCATCACCTCTGTTAACAATTGTTTGGCTCTTAAAAGACGAACTTTAACATTTGGTAAGGTCAAATTGAGTTCTTCAGCAATCTCTTTGTATGTTTTATCTTCGATATAACGCAATTCTATAATTTTTTGATAAGGTTCTCTCAATTTTGCAATAGCTTTTATCAGCGTGTCATTATCTTGTTTTAAAATCAAATGTTCTTCTGGCGAAGGATGATCTTCTAAAATTTCTAAAAAATTGGTTTCATCATCAAGAGAAATATTCAGTTTTGGAGATCTTCTGATATGATCAATCATCGTATTATGTGCGATAGAAATTACCCAAGTCGTAAAGTCAAAATCTTCGTTATATAATTTCAATTTTGTAAAAACCTTCGTAAACGTTTCTATAGCGATATCTTCGGCTTCTTCTTCGTTTCTAATCTTAGAAAATACATAATGATAAACTTTGTTCCACAAAACCTCTATCACTGCGTTCTGAGCATTTCGTTTCCCTTTTTTAGCTTCTAAAATTATGTCCTCTAATGTCATTTACTAAATCAATTATGATAAATATAACAAAATATATAGTATAAAAAAAGCTTCAATAAAAATATTGAAGCTTAAAATCTGTAGACCCACAGGGATTCGAACCCCAACTAGCGGCACCAAAAACCGATGTGCTACCGTTACACCATGGGTCTGTCCATGATTATTATGTTAAAATTGAAAAGAAAAAATTGTAGACCCACAGGGATTCGAACCCCAACTAGCGGCACCAAAAACCGATGTGCTACCGTTACACCATGGGTCTGACTAAATTTTATTTCAATTTTTGCAACTTTTCTCTTAACTAGGTTAGATAAAAATGCCTCAACAATTACTTATCGAGGCATAAGACTTTTGTAGACCCACAGGGATTCGAACCCCAACTAGCGGCACCAAAAACCGATGTGCTACCGTTACACCATGGGTCTATGTCTTAATTGCTGTGCAAATATAGAAAGGTTTTTTAATTCACCAAAACTAATTTTACAAGTTTTTAGCTAAAACAGACGTTTTATGTGATAAGCTATTGAAAATGAATTTTAAAAAATGATTAAATTTTTTACATTTTTTTTATCAAAGCTTCATACGGATGATTTCGTTCTTGAATTTACGTTTCAAATCTTGCCCACAATCAAAAATCATTTGCTCATTTGATGGAAATGGAGCTGGTCTTCTACCAATCATATTTATATAATCTCGATCCAAAGAACGTCGATCACCTTTGTAAGTTCCGTAAGAATCTCTAAAAATAAACTGACTTGCTAAATTTTTAGAATCGATGGCTTGCTCTTTTTGATTATCGATCAAATAATATTTTGCCGTAATTGCAGCTTCCTTGATGCGTTGTACTTCTTCAAAACGACTTTTTACTGTAATATAACGATCTACCATCACGGGTTTTCCGTCTTTATCTTTTACCACTACTCCATTTTGCACCAATTCTTCTTTACCATCAACAATTTTTTTCTCAAAATTATGCACCTCAATTTTTTCTCGTTCAGGTGAAACATTTATCGTCTCAAAACTTAATTGAATTACATAATCATAAGAACTATTTAATTTTCCCGTGTAAAATTCAGTCCAATTAGAATCCAATCCATACGAATTAAAATCTAACAAATCTTTCTCTAATAGTTTAGGAATAACAACTTCTGTGTTGTTCACCAATTGCACCAAAACTTTATACATTCCGTTTGTACGAGCCGTATTCATCAAACTACGAGTATCTTTATAATTTGAATAAACACTTTCTAAAACTTGAAACTTTTGATAAGCCGTTTGTGCATTCAGTTTTCCTCCTTGATTTAGAAAAGATTTTCCTTCATCGTACAAAAATTGCGCATACTTTTCTTGAATCGTTTTATAAGCTACTGAATAATCTTTTGTTTTGAAATTATACGTTTTCCCGCTAATCGATCTTCCATCAATTCCAGCAATCGTTTTTTGTCTTTCTTGCAAACGATTAATAATTTGATACGCTTCCTGATATTTAGAAGGATTAGTCAACGTTTCGATTTGTTTCAATCTATTTTCATCTTCTTGCTGTCCTTTGTTATAAGCTTCAAAAATTAATGGAACATATTTGATTCCATTTTTCTCCGATGGATTTTTGAAATAAGCTTGCGTAGATTGTTCAAAAGCTTGCTGAAAATTACCAGAAACCAATGCTGAATTCGCCGATTTGTACGAATTACAATTTGTAAAGAATAGTAAAGAGAGCGTTAAGGCAAGTAATTTTATTTTCATATTATCAAGGTAAGTTTTTTGTTTTTTAAAAGTAAAAAGAAAGCCAATATAAATTGGCTTTTGGTTGATATTTTTTATTCTTCAAAAATAATTGAGTTGTCTCCCAAAGATTTTAATCTTACTAAAGATTCAACTCTGATATTTTCATTCAATAAGCGATCGCGTCCTTCTTGAAATGATTTCTCAATTATAAAGCCCATTCCCAAAAGGTTTGCGCCAGATTGTTTAATCAAATTTTCAACACCCAACGCTGCATTTCCATTCGCTAAAAAATCATCAATAAAAATAACATGATCATTTTCATTCAAAAATTGACTACTTACGCAAACATCGTACGTTCGGTCTTTCGTGAATGAATACACTTGCGACGCATAAAAATCTGTCATTGTTTTAGGCTTTGCTTTCTTCACAAAAACAACAGGCAAATTCAATTCTAATCCAACCATAATCGCTGGAGCAATGCCGCTTGCTTCGATTGTAATGATTTTATTAATGTTTAAATCCGAAAATCGCTGGACAAATTCCGACGCAATTGCTTTCATCAGAACAGGATCCATTTGGTGGTTGATAAAACTATCAACTTTTAGAATTCCACCATCGAAACTTTTTCCATCCTTCAGAATTCTTTCTTTTAAAAGTTCCATTTAATATTTAGTTTTTTAAAGTTTACATAGAAAAAAAGCCAGCACATTGGCTGGCTTTGATATATTTTTCAGCTTATTCCCACTCGATAGTTGCTGGTGGTTTTGAGCTGATATCGTAAGCTACACGGTTAATTCCTTTTACCTCATTGATAATTCTATTCGAAACTAATTCTAAGAATTCGTAAGGTAATTTTGACCACGTTGCTGTCATAAAATCGATCGTATTTGCAGAACGAACAACCGCCGTATATTCGTACGTACGCTCGTCTCCCATTACTCCAACAGATTTTACAGGTAATAAAACCACGAAAGCTTGAGAAACTTCGTCGTATAAATTATGTGCATAAAGCTCGTCAATAAAAATTTGATCTGCTTCTTGTAAAATACGTACTTTTTCTTCGTCTACTTCACCTAAAACACGGATTCCTAAACCTGGTCCTGGGAAAGGATGGCGGTAAACTAATTCACGAGGAATACCTAATTCTACTCCAACTTTACGTACTTCATCTTTGAATAATTCGCGTAATGGTTCTAATAATTGAAGTTTCATATCTTCTGGTAATCCACCAACATTGTGGTGAGATTTAATAGTTGCAGAAGGTCCTTTTACAGATTGCGATTCGATTACATCAGGATAAATAGTTCCTTGCGCTAAGAATGCTGCATCTTCAAATTTATTTGATTCTTCATCAAAAACAGCCACGAAATCTTTACCAATTGATTTACGTTTTGCTTCTGGTTCATCGATACCTTTCAAGTTTGTTAAGAAACGTTCTGAAGCATCTACCATTTTGATGTTCATGTTGAAGTGCTTTCCGTAATTTTCCATTACTTTTTTCCCTTCATCTTTTCTCAATAAACCAGTATCAACAAAAATACACGTTAATTGATCGCCAATTGCACGATGAATTAAAACCGCTGCAACAGAAGAATCAACACCTCCTGAAAGTCCTAAAATCACTTTTTTATCACCAACTACTTCTTTTATACGAGCAATTTCTGTTTCGATAAAATCTTTTAAAACCCAATTCTTTTCAGCCTGACAAATATTGAAAACAAAGTTTTCTAACATTGTTGAACCATATTCTGAATGTGTAACTTCTGGGTGAAATTGTACCGCAAAAATCTTTTTATCTTCGTTTGCGATTGCCGCAATATCTATATTTGATTTTCCTGAAATTGTAAATCCTATTGGCGCTGTCATCACTTCATCGAAGTGACTCATCCAAACTGTAGATTGTTCTGGAACTCCTGCGAATAAACTGTTTTGAGCTAAAACTGTTAATTCAGATTTTCCATATTCTCCTTTTTCTCCTTTCTTAACTTCTCCACCTAATAAATGCGAAATCAATTGCATTCCATAGCAAATTCCTAAAACAGGAACGCCCATTTCGAATAATTCTTTTTCTACCAAAGCGGCTTCATCTCCAAAAACTGAAGAAGGTCCTCCTGATAAAATAATTCCTTTTGGATTGTGTTTTTTGATTTCTTCGATCGAAGTGTTGTAGGGAATAATTTCTGTATAAACTCCAAATTCTCGAATTCGGCGCGCGATTAATTGATTGTATTGCGAGCCAAAATCTAAAATAATAATTCCTTGCGTCATTGTGTTTGTCTTTGTGCAAAATTAAGTGAAATTCGGCGCAATCACAATTTTATTCACGTCATTTTTCATTCTTTTAGGTAGATTTTTATAGTTTTCCAAGAACTTAATATTTTCATAACTTTAAAACCGATTAATCGAAATAATTTTACCTTGAAAAAACAATTCATCATGAAAAAAATTATATTTACTGCCTTAACAACCTTTATGCTTACAAACATGGCAAATGCTCAAAAAATTATTGCTCATCGTGGTTATTGGGACACCGAAAACAACGCAAAAAATTCGATTAAATCATTAAAATCTGCACAAGAAATTGGTGCTTATGGTTCTGAATTTGATGTATTAATTAGTGCTGATGATGTTTTGATGGTGAATCATGATGATCATTACCAAGGTCATACAATCGAAACTACAAATTCTTCTCTTTTAAAAACGTTGAAATTGGCTAACAACGAAAACATGCCAACTTTAGAAGAATATTTTGAACAAGGAAAAAAGAATAAGAATGTCAAATTAATTTTCGAATTAAAACCTCACTCATCAAAAGAAAATGAAGATCGTGCAGTAAAAAAAGCGATTGAAATCATCAAAAAACATAAAGTAGAAAAACAAGTTGAAATCATTTCATTTAGTAAAAATATTTGTGATGAATTTAAGAAATTAGCACCAAAATTTCACGTTTCTTATTTAGCCGGAGATTTGTCTCCTCAAGAAGTAAAAGAGAGAAATTGGAATGGAATTGATTATCATTACAGCATTTTTCAGAAAAATCCTACTTGGGTGAAAGAAGCGAAAAACTTGGGATTATTGGTTAATGTTTGGACAGTTAACGACCCAAAAGTGATGCAAGAAATGATCGATATGAAAGCTGATTATATTACAACTGACAAACCTTTGATTTTAAAAGAAATTTTGACTAAATAAATTAGTATATTTAGCGGAATAAGAAATCATTTTATGCCTCAACTTAATTCATTCGAAATCTATTCATTTACAACATTGAACCAAATTCATAAAGAGTATATTTTTAAAATTTGGAACAACGAATATCCTATTAATTTGGCTTTTGAGAGTTTACAGGACACCGAAAATTATTTGAATAGTTTGATTGAAGCGAAACATTTTTTTGCTGTAGATGAAAACAATCAAATGCGAGCTTGGGCGGTTATTTTTGAAAGAGATTATGAAAAATGGTTTGCAATAATTGTGGATAGCGAGTTGCATCAAATTGGTTTGGGACGTAAAATTCTTAATCGATTAAAAACATTTTCGACAGAACTAAATGGTTGGGTAATCGACCATGAAAAAGATACAAAAGCGAATGGAGAGCCTTATTGTTCTCCGTTGGCTTTTTACATGAAAAATGATTTCAATTTACTTCCTGAAATTCGTTTGGAATTAGAGAAAATTTCTGCGGTTAAAATTAATTGGAGAGAGTAATAAAACAAAAAAGAGAAGCTTATTAACTTCTCTTTTCTATTTTATTCTCCTAAAACCTTTTCCAAATCAGTGCTTCCTTGTATATTTCGCATTTGTCGCTCTATATGACTAGCACGTCTACTGATAAAAGACGAAGGCGGATTCACATTATATTTTCGTGGCAATGGCAAAGCTGCTGCAATTCGAGCCGCTTCATTTTTGGTTAAATCTTTAGCTGGTTTATTAAAATAATATTCTGAAGCTGCTTCAACTCCAAAAACACCAATTCCCATTTCCGAAGTGTTCAAATACATTTCTAAAATACGTTGTTTGCCCCAAATTTTTTCGATCATAAACGTAAAATAAACTTCCAATCCTTTTCTCAACCAAGAACGACCTTGCCACAAAAACACATTTTTCGCTACTTGTTGAGAAATCGTAGAACCTCCACGAAGTTTTTTCCCTTCTTTATTTTTTTCGATCGCTTCTTGTATTCCATCCATATCAAATCCATTGTGTACAGGAAACTTTTGATCTTCGGAACCAATTACAGCCAATTTTATATTTCGTCCCATTTCTTCATAGGAAATATAATCGCGCTTAAATTTTCCTTGTTCAAAACCTTGCTGAACTTGCGTAATCGTGAACGGCGGATTAATCCACTTTAACACAACAATGTATACAAGATGAGCTACAAAAAGATAAATTACAACCTTACGAATAAATTTAAACATTTTATTTCTTTAAATTATGAAAGCAAAGTTATACGATTTATTGAATTTTGAAAATAAAAAAAGCTCCAAAAATGGAGCTTATATTTCTATTCTTTATTTTTTCTCAACTTTCGTTGAACCAGATGTGGGAGCTAATTTTTCTTTTGCAACATCTTTCACGTTTTTTAACTCAGCGTTTACAGGCTCAATCAATGATTTTGTAGGACTTTCATTTCCTCTGTGACACATTACACATGTTACAACATTGATCATTTCAGGATTTTTTGCATTTTCCCAATTGAAATTTTTCGCGTTAATATCACGTGTCATTACAATCATATGACGTGCAAATTCCTTTTCTTTTTTTGCATCACTTGCAAAATCCATCTTTTTCGTATCTGGATTTTCGGCGTGGCAAAAATTACATTTCACTCCTAAAGCAGCGTTGTATCCGCGCATCAAACCTTTCAAACTATCTTCCGAAATGTTTTGTGGTAACACTTTTAGATTTTTCCATTCTGAACTTGAAATTGCTTTTCCTGTGTCAATTTGACGAGAAGTCGTAAACGAAAAAATACTAAACATCAACGCTACAACTACCAAAGAAACCATTATTCTATTTGTTTTCATTTGTAATAATTTTGTTTATAAAAGGTAAAACAAATCTTAAACTGAATAAACCCTTCAGAAAAATTTGGAATAATTTTAAATAAAACCTTTAATGAATTAAAAATAAATCAATTAAAATCTCCAAACTAGTAAACGCGAAATTTTATTCCCTTGTTGCATATTTACAATTCGGTAATCTCTTACTTTTTCACGTTTCAAAATACCTTCCAAAATTCGAACATTTTCTTTCTTAGAAACCAATGTTGTAAACCATTTTACTTGATGTTTATAATCCGCACTTTCTTTTATCATTTTCGTGATAAACAGACGCTCTCCTCCTCTACACCAAAGCTCAGAATTATTCCCACCAAAGTTTTGAATTGGTTTTTGATCAGATTTTTGACCTAAGTTTTTCAGTTTACGCATTGTTTGCTCCATCACTTCTTGATTCGATCTAAAAAATGGAGGATTACAAATTGTAATATCAAATTTTTCGCCTTGTTTGATGATTTTTTTGAAAATATTGTTTGGATTAAATTGCATTCTAATCTCAACTTTGTTACGTAATCGAGCATTTTTCTTGACAATTTCTTCCGCATTTTTGAAAGAAGCATAATCCAACTCTGCGCCAACAAAGTTCCAGTCGTATTCGTAATTTCCAATAATCGGATAAATACAATTCGCTCCAACACCAACATCCAAGACTTTTACATCTTTTCCACGCGGAATTACACCATCAAAACTTTCACCCAAAATATCGGCAACATAATGAATATAATCGGCGCGACCAGGAATTGGTGGACACAAATTATCTTTTGGCAATTCCCAATAATCAATATCATAATATGTTTTCAACAACGCTTTATTCAACGCTTTTACAGCTTCTCTATCCGAGAAATTAATCGTTGGTTCGTTCTCTTTATTGGGTTTGATATATTTGGAAAGTGGGGAATAAATCGCACACAATTTTTCGAAATTATAAGGCGCTAAATGACGATTGCGCGAATGTAATTTTTTTAATTTACTCTTCTTTTCGGGAGTATTCATACAAAAATATTTATGCAAAAATAAGACAACCTTTGCAGTTTTCTGCAAAGGTTGTTTTTGAATTCGTTTATTTTAATTGTTTTTGTAGCGTTTCGATTTGTTTCAAAAGATGATGAATCACTTCTAAACCTTCTATATTAACGCCCAAATTATAATGAAATTCAATAAATCGTTCGATTAATTTCAAATCATTTTCTTCGATAAAATATTCTTGGTTACGCTCGTGCAAAACAACCAAATCATTTTTATACAAATCAATCACAAATTGAGGTTCAATCTGATGATATTTACTAAACTGAATAACAGATATCGTTACATTTTTCATGGTTTTAAGCTTTTTTAAGTGAACGTAATTTCTCGAATAATTCTTTTTCTTCTGCTGATAAATTAGTTGGAGTTTTTACTGAAAATGTCACATACAAATCTCCAAATTGATCATCTTTCTTATAAATTGGTAAACCTTTTCCTTTCAATTTAACCTTTTTATTATTCTCTGTTCCTTCTTTTATTGGAACTTTCACTTTTCCAGAAAGTGTATCAATCATCGCTTCTCCACCCAAAATTGCATCGTATAAGTCGATTTCAACAATTGTAGATAAATCTGCTCCATTAACTTCAAAAGACGTATTATTTTCGATATGAAACGTGATATACAAATCTCCATTTGGACCATTGTTATAACCTTTTCCTCCGTGACCTTTTATCTTAATCGTTTGCCCATCTTCTACTCCAGCTGGAATTGTAATTCGTATATTTTTACCATTCACAGCAAAAGTTTGTTTATGCGAAGTCAATGTATCTGTCAAATTTAGTGTCAAACTGGCATTAACATCTTGCCCTTTATAACCTGTTGATCTACTCCTTCCTTCGCGTCCAAACATCGAACTGAAAAAATCTGAATAGCCATCAAAATCACCAAAACCTTCAGCTCCATCAAAATCGCTATTACTATATTGATATTGTTGCTGTTGTTGTTGCTGACGAGCTTTTTCATATTCTTCACCATGTTGCCAATTTTCTCCATATTTATCGTATTTTTTACGTTTTTCTGGATCGCTCAACACTTCGTTTGCTTCATTTAATTCTTTAAATTTCTGTGCAGCTTCATCGTTATTTGGATTAAGATCGGGATGATACTTACGTGCCAATTTCCGATAAGCTTTTTTTATCTCATCTTGTGATGCGGTCTTTTGCAGACCTAATGTTGTATAATAATCTATAAAAGCCATAGTAATAATAAGTTTGTGTGGTAATTTAATCAAAATCAGTTCCAATTTTTTCAAAACTGACAATACGACTTATTCTTTTTTATCTATTTTAAACCTTTTAATATTTTATCCGAAAAAGATAAATTTATTATGATTAATTCATAAATTTTCAAAAATAATTTGGATATATTCAAAAAAATCAATTATTTTTCATTTATAAAAGAAAGTTATGAATAGAAAAAATTTTTCGAAAAATATATTAATTGGATCGGCGGTTGGTGACGCATTAGGAGTTCCAGTTGAGTTTAAAAGTAGGCAATATTTACAACAAAATCCTGTCACAGATATGATGGGTTATGGAACATACAATATGCCTCCTGGCACTTTTTCTGACGATAGTTCGATGATGTTTTGCTTGGCTGAATCGTTGTGTAATGGTTATAATGTGAATGATATTGCAGAAAAATTTCAGATGTGGATGCACGAAGGTTATTGGACGGCTGACGGAGAAGTCTTTGATGTTGGAATTTCTACACGAAAAGCAATAAATCGTTTACGAGTTGTAAAAAATCCAATTGAGGCTGGTTCTACATCCGAATCTGATAATGGAAATGGATCGTTAATGCGTATTCTTCCTTTAGCAATTTTCACGAAAGATTTATCGATTGATGAACGCTGTGAAATCGTCAAAGAAGTTTCTTCTATCACGCATGCGCACAATCGTTCTGTTTTGGCGTGTATTTATTATATTGAATTTGCGTTGAACGTTTTAGATGCCGAAAATCTAGAAGAAGCTTATCTGAACACAAATTTTTGGTTAAAATTATTCTTAGAAGAAAATGAAATTTATAAAAATGAATTTACATATTTCGAACGAATTTTAAGTGGAAAACTAATTGATTTAAAAGAAGATGAAATTAAATCAACTGGTTATGTCATGGATAGTTTAGAAGCTTCTATTTGGTGTTTGCTACATACAAGTTCGTATAAAGATTGTGTTTTGAAAGCGGTGAATTTAGGACATGATACCGATACAATTGCTTGTATTGCTGGTGGAATTGCAGGGATTTATTATGATGCAGAAACAATTCCGACCAATTGGATTGAGCAATTAGCGCGAGTGGATGATATTTTACATTTAGCAGAACAATTGGAAGAAAAATATGAATTTTAGAAAGCTTGAACTATTCTAAATTCACCAAAAACATTTTCGTAAATTTGCAAAATGGAAAGTCAAAAAAATAATCCATTACACGGAAAACGTTTAGACGATATTATCGAAGAATTAGTAATTTATTACGGCGGTTGGGAAGGTTTGGGAAATCAAATTAACATCAGATGTTTTAATGATAATCCAAGTTTGAAATCATCGTTGAAATTTCTTCGAAAAACAGATTGGGCACGTGCAAAAGTAGAAGAATTGTACATTAAGAAAATTGCAAAATAATGAGTGCAACTATTCTTGAAGAAAAGATTTTTATTGATTCTGAGCTCTTAACCAATATCGAAGAAGAAAGTCAGGTTATTATACATTGTTGTATGGCGGCAGATGAATATGCAAATGCTGCACGTATTTGGCCTTCTACTTTTATTATTGATAATCAATCAGGAAAACGTTGTCAATTGGTTTTTGCGGACGGAATTACAATGTATCCAAATTGGACGTATATCGAAGAAGGTTCGTCTCTTCATTTCACTTTAATTTTTAATGGTTTGCCAAAAAGTTGTCAATCATTTGATTTAGTCGAAATTATTCCACAAGCTGGAGGATTTGAATATCGAAAAATAAATCGAAATAAAAGCGATGTTTATCACGTCGAATTTTCAGAATAAATTAAAAAAAATGCGTTTCAAATGAAACGCATTTTTTAATAATATAAACTGTATTTTTTTATTGAATTACTCCAATATCATTTCGATAATATTCGTAATCAAAATGTACTTTTTTGATGTTTTCATAAGCAGTTTCACGTGCTTCTTCTAATGTATTTCCTAATCCAACTATGTTGATTACACGTCCACCAGAAGTCAAAATTTGTTCTCCTGATAATTTTGCACCTGCAATAAAATTAGGACAAGTTACATTTTCTAAACCACGAATCTCAAAACCTTTGTCGTAATTTCCTGGATATCCTCCCGAAACCATTACCACACAACACGCATGTAGATTTTTGAAAGTCAAGTCGAAATCTTCTCCTTTGATTGCTTTATTTACAACCTCAGCCAAATCATTTTCTAACAAAGGTAAAGTTGTTTGCGTTTCTGGATCGCCCATTCTTAGGTTATACTCCAACAAATAAACTCCTTTTGTCGTAATCATCAATCCAAAGAAAATAACGCCAGCAAACTCCAATCCTTCCTTGATTAAACCACATTTTGTTGGCTCCATAATTTCTTCTTCGAACATTTTGAAATGCTCTTCCGTAAACAATGGATTTGGAGCGATAACGCCCATTCCACCAGTATTAAGACCAGTTTCACCTTCACCAATTTTCTTGTGATCTTTTGCCGAAACAAATGGAACGATTTTTTTCCCGTTAAAGAAAGACAAAATAGAGGCTTCAAAACCTTCTAAATATTCTTCAATAACCACTTCGTTTCCTGCATCACCAAAGGTTTTATCTTCCATGATATCCAAAACAGCTTGTTTTGCTTCTTCAAAATCTTGGCAGATAATAACTCCTTTTCCAGCCGCTAAACCAGAGGCTTTCACTACAATTGGATAATCTTGTGTTTTCAAATAATCAATCGCCAACATTGGTCCTTGAAAATTTTTATATTTTGCTGTTTTCACACCATATTTATCCATAAAATCCTTCGCAAAAGCTTTAGAAGCTTCTAATTGCGCAGCTGCTTTATGAGGTCCAAAAACATTTAAATTCTCTTTCTGAAAAATATCAACGATACCTTCTGCTAATTCAGCTTCTGGTCCAACAAAAGTTAAATCGATTTGATTTTCTTTCGCGAAATTTTTCATTTCTTCAATCGAAGAAACTGAAACGTTTGTTCCGATTTGAGCTGTTCCTGCATTTCCTGGAATAAAAAACAATTCTAAATCTTGTCCTTTTTGCTTGAAATCTTCAGCAAACTTCCATCCTATTGCATGTTCACGACCACCTGAACCGATTACTAAGATGCGAGTTGCGGTTTGCGATTCGCGGTTTGCGCTATTATTTTGTTCCATTGTTTTTCTTTGTTAAATAGTTTTGAAAATTTTGATTCATTCTACAATAATGATCAATTAATTCTAAAGCTTCATTTAATTCTGACTCTGTTATATAATTCAACTCAAAAGCTATTATTAATTGAGCTTCAACCTCAAAATCAGAACCTTTTGAAATAGATAGAAAATTAATCATTTGCTGATTTGAATTTCTTCCAGAACCTTCTGCGATATTTGAAAGAATTGAAACAACTGCTCTTTTTATTTGAACAGTTAATCCATACTTTTCTGATTCTGGAAATTTATTAGAAAGATTATAAACCAGTCTTAAAATTTCCAAACTTTTTTGCCATATGTCTAAATTTCTATAACTTCTCATTTACACTAAGTTAATCTTAAATTCCAACATCGCAAAACGAATATCGCATATCGAATTTTAGTGCATAAAATGTCTCATTCCTGTGAAAACCATCGGAATTTCGCGTTCATTACAAGCATCGATAGACTCTTGATCTTTGATTGATCCTCCTGGTTGAATAATTGCTTTAATTCCATTTTCTGCTGCAAAATCAGCTACATCACGGAAAGGGAAAAATGCATCTGAAGCTAAAACTAAATCATCTTCCACTTTTTCTTTTGCACGTGCAATCGCTTGTTGAGCCGCCCAAATACGATTCGTTTGACCTCCACCGATTCCGTAAGCTTGACCATTTGTCGCTACAACAATCGCGTTAGATTTTACCCATTTTACAATTTTTTGAGCAAAAACTAAATCAGTCATTTGACGATCTGTTGGTTGAGCTTCTGTTACAACTTTAAGATCTGTTGAAAACTGATTATCTGTAGACTGAACAATTAATCCTCCATCAACTTTTACGTAAGTTACTTTATCCGACACAGGATTCTTCACTTTGATGATACGTAAATTTTTCTTTTGTTTAAAAATTTCTAACGCTTCTTCTGTAAATGAAGGTGCAATTACAATTTCTAAGAAAATTTTATTTAATTCAACCGCAGTTTTTCCATCAACTTCTCTATTGAAAGCGATGATTCCACCGAAAATTGACATTGGATCACATTCATACGCTTTTTCATAAGCTTCTAAAACATTCTCTCCAATTGCCACTCCACAAGGCGTTGAATGTTTCACTGCACAACAAGTTGTTTCCTCAAATTCTGAAACCACTTTATAAGCCAAATCCATATCACGAATATTGTTGAAAGAAAGTTCTTTTCCTTGTAAATATTCGAAATCTTTCATTGCGCCATTTTTCGTTTTATCAACATAATAAGCTGCTTTTTGATGTGGATTTTCTCCATAACGTAAATCCATCACTTTCTCGTAAGAAGACTCTAAAAATTGAGGAAAATCTTCTCCTAAAATGTAAGTAGAAATCGCCGCATCATAAGCAGAAGTTAAGTTGAATACTTTACCAGCACATAATTTACGCGTTTCGATAGAAGTTGAACCATTCTCACGAATTTCATTCATCACTACTTCATAATCATTCACATCCGTTACAACTGTTACATCATAAAAATTCTTTGCAGAAGAACGTAACATTGATGGACCACCGATATCAATAAATTCAATCATTTCCGCTTCAGAAAGACCTGTATTCATCTTTTCGAAGAAAGGATAAAGATTTACAATAACGATATCAATTGGGTTAATTCCATGTTCCGCAATTGTTGCCATATGATTTTCGTCCGAACGACGCGCCATAATACCACCATGAATTGCAGGATGTAAAGATTTTACGCGACCATCTAAAATCTCAGGAAAACCAGTTACATCTTTTACTTCTGTAACTTCGATTCCGTTGTCTTGTAAATGTTTGAATGTTCCTCCAGTTGATAAGATTTTGTAATCTTGTTCAACCAAGAATTTTGCAAATTCTAACAAGTTCGACTTGTCCGAAACACTTATTAGCGCTTGTTTTTGCATTGTGTTTAGTTTTTAAAGTTTATTGTTTGTTTACTATTTTATTGGAAATGAAAAACCTCAATGTACACAACATTGAGGCATTCTATATTTTATGCTTCGCTGATTTGCTTGATTGCCTTAATGTAGATTTCACTTTCTACCTCAGCAACTTTACGCTGTAAATCTGCTACTTCATCACCTTCTTCAATTTCAAAAATTCCTTGACAAATAATTTGTCCTTCGTCTACACCAGCCGTTACAAAATGTACAGTTGCTCCTGATGTTTTTTCACCAGCTTCTAAAACTGCTTTGTGAACTTTCGCGCCATACATTCCTTTTCCACCAAATTTTGGTAATAATGCAGGATGAATATTAATCATTTTCGAGCCCCATTTCGAGGTAAATTCTGGAGATAATATGGTTAAAAAACCTGCCAAAACAATAAGGTCGATTTCTTCTCCTTCTAAATTATGTTCAGCATCTTCCGAAAAAGTTTTTCGGTCTAAGACATACGTTCGGATATCTTTATCCAACGATCGTTCTATTGCATAACAATCTCGGTCTGCCATTACCATCGAAATCTCGACATTTGGTAACGTTCCGTCTTCAACTGCATCAATAATATTTTGAAGATTTGTTCCGCCACCGGAAACAAATACAGCTATTTTCATGTTTGTTTGTAAGTAATCTTGTTTGTTTTACAAAGATAAGATTTTAGTTGATGCAAGTCGAAAAATATAACGTGGATTTAATCTATTTATTAATGATTTATTCACAATTAAAAACAAGAAAGGCTATCTCAAATTGAAATAGCCTTTTGAAAATATTTTTTAGTGCCCTTGAGTTCCGTCAACTCCATGTGCGTGTCCGTGAGATAATTCTTCCTCAGTTGCTGGACGAACATTAAGAATTTCAACTTCAAATTCTAATGTTTTTCCTGCCATTGGAGGATTCAAATCTGCAATTACAGCCTCTTCTGTCACTTCTACAACTGAAGCACGGAATTGATTTCCTGCATCATCAGTCAAAGGTAAAATTGCTCCAACTGGTGGCAATCCAGATTCTTTGAACATATCTAAAGGTAATTGAGCAACAGCTTCTTCTACTCTTTCACCGTATCCTTCTGCTGGAGTAATTACGAATGATTTTTTATCACCAATTGTTAATTCTTTTAATTCTTCTTCAAATTTTGGAATCATCATTCCAGCTCCAAATAAAAAAGTTAATGGCTCTTCTGTATTTGATTGTTCTACAAATACTTTTTCACCATTCGCTTCGATGGTATGTAATGAGTAGTTTACTGAAACTACATTATTGTTTTCTATTGACATAAATTGTAAATTATGGATGCTTTTAAAAAGCGTTCATTTTTAATACTTATCTTTTAACAACAACTATTCCTTTCGAATAATTTGACCAATTTTGTCAGTTATTTAGATTTTTGAACTGACAATTTTTATTTAATCTATAAAAAGTAATGCTTTTTTGATGTCTTCATAACCAATTTCACCATTGAAATAATCATAAATTGGTTTTAAAACTTTATTCTCTTCAAATTCGATTTCACTATACGCTAATCGAACTTTATCAATAATTTTATCAGAAGGTTTAAATTTTGAATAATCCAAATCAGGCTCACTTTCTTTGATTTTACCAATATGATCGACAATTGCTGAAGTAGTTAAACCTCTTTTCTCTGCGATTTGATCTAAAGACAAACCTTCTTTCACATATTCTAATGTAATTTCGTAAGTCGATTTCTTTTGTCCTTTTTCTTTGGTTTTATTCTTTTCGATATTTTTTGCAATTTGTTTTTTATCCAAAGTTCCACCAGAATATCGGATAAAAGCAGCCCAAGAGTTTTGCAATTCTTTTTCATCTAGAAACTCATCCATTTCATTCGATAAAACCTGAAAACGTCTATCAGCCTTCATTGCAAGTGAATCAATTTCTAAAGCTGTTTGATTCAATCCGTGTAACATCAACGAATTTAAATCTCGTAAACGTGAAAGTGCAACATACCCTTGTCCTTTTTCGAACGCTTTTGATAAATCAATAAACGCAGAATCTAACGTCATTCCTTGTGATTTATGAATCGTAATCGCCCAAGCCAAACGCAACGGAACTTGTGTAAATGAAGCCAATGCTTTTCCGCTTTCGTCCTCTATTGCCCACGTTTCTGGTTTTGCAATGTAAAATTCTCCATCTAATGTTTTGATAATTGGCTCGTCTTTTTCAGTATACCCCGAAACATTTCCAAGCGTTCCGTTTACAAAACCAACTTCGAAATTGTTACGAACAAACATCACTTTCGCTCCTATCTTCAATTCTAAAACTTCTTCTGCTAAAACAGATTTTTTAAGAACCTCAACCAAAGCTGGATTTCCCGCAACTTTTGCTTCAAATGTTTTGGAAGATGAATCAATATTAATCAATTGACCTTTATTAATTCGGTCCACATCCATATTATGTGTATACAAACGAGTTTGTGAATCTATTTCATCTGGAAAATATTCGATTCGAGTTTCTAATAAATCAACTGTTTTTTGCGAAATATTCCCCGAACGAATTTCATTCAAAATATCATTCAATGCATTATTTGTTTGACGATATTGCTCTGTCAAATAACAAATATGCACTTTTGCTTGAACCCAAGCATCGGACATAAAACAGAATTTATCTTTCGATTCTTCCCACTCTTCACCAATCGGCGGTAACTGGAAAAAATCACCCGAAAAAATTACTTGAACACCTCCAAAAGGTTCATCGTTTTGTTTGAAAAACTTCAAAACATAATCAACCGCATCCAACTGATTTCGGTGCAGCATCGAGATTTCATCAATAATTAAGACTTTTACTTTGTCCATTTTATCTCGGAAATATTTCTTGTCGCGAAGCGAAGCCAAATATCGATCAGAAACATAATCTTTTATTCCAATTCCAGCCCAAGAATGTATCGTTTGACCATTCATGTGCGTCGCAGCAATTCCCGTAGAAGCCGTTATAGCAACAGGAACGCCATGTTGTTTAAGATATTGAATGTATTGATTTAACACATAAGTTTTTCCGGCACCCGCAGAACCTGTTAAAAATACATTTCGACCAGATTTTAGAATTGCCAAAGCCTTTGATTGTTGCATAACTTATGAGTGAATTTGGAGTTTTTTGAATGAAATGCAAAGATACGAAGATTGAATGAGGTGAGGAAATGCTTAATAAATTAAAAAAAAGAAAATGAATTAACTTTAAAAGCTATTGTATTTTAATTAAGCTTTTTTATTTAAGAAAAAAACTACAAAATTTTATAACAAGGATCAATCTTAATCAAAAACAAATAATCCCAAAAAATAAAAAAACCGGATAAGAAATCTTATCCGGCTTTTTTAAACTATTTAATCTACTATTTCAATATAATTTTGTCAGCACCTTCTTGAATTTCTCCAATCAACGCACTTCCATCAATAATATTCAATACTTTTTCAGCATCAGTTTGGTCAACGATGACAACCATTCCAACACCCATATTAAATGTTCCAAACATTTCGTTTTCTGCAATTCCTCCGCGTTTAGCTAATTCTTGCATCACTGTTGGTACATTTATTTTTGCTTTTTCTATTACAGCAGTTAATCCGTCATTTATAATACGAGGAACATTCTCGATTAATCCACCTCCTGTAATATGAGCAATTCCAGACATTTCGATTCCAGCATCTTTGATTTTGAAAATATCATTTTGATATAATTTTGTTGGAACTAATAATGTTTCGAACAAAGGTTTACCTTCAAATTCTTCGTTAAAATCTGGGAAAACTTTACGAACCAAAGAGAATCCATTCGAATGGAAACCACTTGATGGTAACGCAATAATTACTTGTCCAGCTTTTATTTTAGAACCATCGATAATTTCATCTCGTTCTACTACTCCAACACAAAATCCAGCAACATCATAATCACCAACTTGGTACATTCCTGGCATTTCTGCTGTTTCTCCACCAATTAATGCTGTTCCAGTTTCTTTACACGCTTGTGCAATTCCACCTACAATTTCTGCTGCGATATCAGAATCTAATTTTCCACAAGCTAAATAATCTAAGAAAAATAATGGTTTTGCTCCATGACACAAAATATCATTTGCACACATCGCGAAACAATCAATCCCAACTGTATCGTAAACTTTAGAATCTAAAGCCACACGTAGTTTAGTTCCTACACCATCGGTTCCTGATACCAAAACAGGATTTTTGTAACCTCCTAATTGGTAAAATGCACCAAAACTTCCAATTCCATTCAACACGTTTGAATTGTGTGTTGCTGCAACTGCATCTTTAATTTTCGATACCGTTTGATAACCTTCTTCCTTATCTACTCCGGCTTGTTTATATGTATTGCTCATTTTAATTATGATTTAGTTTTTCGAAATACGAGATTCGAAATTCGTATAACTTATTAATCTATATGCAAAGGTTTTACCTCTTTACATTCTTCATTAGAATAATTTACGGGATATTTTTCTGTAAAACATCCAAAACAATGTTCTTTACTTCCTAATAAATCAATCAGATTATCAACTGTTAAGAAATCTAACGAATCGACATTCAAATAATCTTCAACCTCTTTAATTGACTTATTTCCTGAAATTAAATCTGCTTTAGAAGGCATATCAATTCCTAAATAACAAGGTGCAATAATTGGAGGCGAAGCAGAACGAAAATGAATTTCTTTTGCTCCTGCTTCTTTTAAGATTTTGATTAAAAGTTTCGAAGTTGTTCCACGTACAATCGAATCATCTAAAACAACCAAACGTTTTCCTTTGATTTTATTTTTGATGGGATTCAATTTTAAGTTGACCACACGTTCACGCATTTCTTGTGAAGGAACGATAAACGAACGCGACATATAACGATTCTTAATCAAAATTGGTTCGTAAGGAATACCCGAAGCTTCTGAATAACCAATTGCAGACGGGATCCCAGAATCTGGAACACCAATTACAATATCGGCAGCAACAGGAGATTGTTCGTATAATTTTCGACCAGATTCTACACGTAAATCGTAGATTTCATTTCCTTCGATATTCGAGTCAGGACGTGCAAAATAAATGTACTCAAAAGCACAAATATTACGCTGCGTTGGTTGATTTAATGAATAAGATTTCAAACCTTGTTCATTTACAACAATCAATTCACCTGGCTCTACATCACGGATAAATTCAGCTCCGACAGCGTCTAATGCACATGTTTCTGAACAGAAAACATAGGCATCGTCCAATTTTCCTAAACATAAAGGACGAATACCATTTGGATCGCGAAAAGCTGCCATTTGATTATTCGCTAATAACAAAACCGAATAAGCTCCTTTTACCTTTTCTGTACCTTTCTGTATAGCTTCTACAATATCTAAATGCGAATATTTTTGAATAGAACGTAATAAAACCTCCGTATCCGAAGTTGCTAAAAATGGTAAACCTTCTGCTTCTAATTCAGCTCTTAATGCTTCAACTTCAATTAAATTTCCGTTATGAGCAATAGAGAAATGAGGTTTTCCATAAATATTGTACGTGTAAAGTGGCTGAATGTTACGACGACTTCCACCTCCAGCAGTTGTGTAGCGTGTATGTCCAATCGCAGCATTTCCTTGGTATTCTTCAATCTCGGCTTCCATTGTTTTGAAAACGTCTAATACCAATCCTGTTTTTTTCACCGTTTTAATGTTTCCATCTTTCAAGAAAGAAACACCACACGCTTCCTGTCCACGGTGTTGAAGCGCAAATAAACCAAACTGTGCAATAGAATATGTGTTGATATTATTTGGCGAATAAACCCCAAAAACACCACATTCTTCGTTTACACTATCCACAGTATCGGCTGCATATTTTTTTAATAAATTTCTTTCGTAGAAATTCGTTAAATATTCAGCTTTTAATTGGCTTTTATGTAATTTTTTATCAATCATTATAGAATGAAAAAAATGTTTATTTTAAAACTTCTGTCAAACGATTATATACTTCGTGATAAGCTTCTGAAACATCACCTAAATCACGACGAAAACGGTCTTTATCTAATTTTTTTCCTGTTTCAACATCCCATAAACGACATGTGTCTGGAGAAATTTCGTCAGCTAAAATGATATTACCATCAACATCTTTACCAAATTCAATTTTAAAATCAGCTAAAATTAATCCAGCTTTTAAGAACAATTCTTTCAACGCTTCGTTAATTACTTCTGTTTGTGTGTACATTTCATCTAACTCATCATATGTTGCAGCTCCTAATAAAACCGCATGATGATCGTTGATTAATGGATCTCCTAATTCATCTTTTTTGTAACAGATATCAAAAATTGTAACTGGAGATTTCGCTCCTTCTTCTAATCCTAAACGTTGAGCCATAGACCCAGCTACATAGTTGCGCACAACCATTTCAATTGGAATAATTGATACTTTTTTCACCAATTGCTCACGATCATTCAACTGCTCGATGAAATGAGTTTTAACTCCTTTTTCAATCAAATAGTTGAAAATTAAAGTCGAAATTTTGTTGTTCATTTCTCCTTTGTCCTCAACAGTTCCGCGCTTTTGTGCATTAAATGCAGTTGCGTCATCTTTGTAATAAACAATTACTTTGTCTGCTTCCTCTGTTGAGTAAACTTGTTTTGCTTTCCCTTCGTAAATGAAGTCTTTTTTTGTTAAGCTCATCGTTGTTGTTTGTTTTTTCGAAGCTCGATTTTCGAAATTCAAAGTTAAAATTCATCTAACTTCTAGTTTCTTATTTCTAACTTCATTACATCGTTTTTTTGTTTTGTTTGAAATGAAAAAGTCCACTTCGTGTTTGTTGTTTGTTTTGAAAATTAACTTGTTCAAGGTTAACTTTCGAGATTAATTTCGATTGGTTCAGGATCGAAATTGGTATTAGTTTGTTGTTTGTTTCTTTTTTTAGTATTTAGATGTTAGATATTTAATATTTAGATTTTTTTTCTTCTACCTTATTTCTAACTTCAAAATTCCTTATTTTATTTTCAATGTCAAGCTGAATTCAGTTCAGCTTCTCACTTTTTTAAGATGAGTTCCTGAAACAAGTTCAGGATGACTCAAACTTTATTCTTCAATTGTCATTCTGAATGAAGCCTTGGCGTAATGAAAAATCTTTTTAGATTCCTCAACAAACTCTAAATGACATTTTTTATTTAATTTTTAGAAGTTAAATTTTCTCATATCTAACTTCTAATATCTCATATCTATAATCTACCCTCTAAAATACTCCACCGCATTTTTGAAGATATTCATATATCCATTTCCTGGAATGTTCTTGAATAATCCTTCTTCGTAACGCTCTGGATGTCCCATTCGTCCGTAAACTTTTCCACAAGGCGATACAATTCCTTCTACCGCAAACGTAGATCCATTTGGATTATAAGGCATTTTTCCAGCTAATTTTCCATCCAAATCTACAAACTGAGTTGCGATTTGTCCTTTATCAATTAACTTTTCTAATTCAACCTCATTTGCTACGAAACGACCTTCTCCATGCGAAAATGGAATCCAGAATTCTTGACCTTCCATTCCTTTTAACCAAGGTGAGTGCGATTTATTCACTCTCACTTTCGCTAATTGTGTAATGTGACGACCAATTTCATTGAACGTTAATGTTGGTGTATCTTCTTCTAAATCTTGAATACGTCCATAAGGCAATAATCCTGATTTAATCAATGCTTGAAAACCATTACAGATTCCTAAAACCAAACCATCGCGCTCTAATAAATTGTGAATTGCATTTTTGATTTTCTCATTGCGTAAAACCGTTGCAATAAATTTACCTGATCCATCTGGCTCATCAGCAGCTGAAAAACCTCCTGGTACAAAGAAAATATTGGCTTGATTGATTTCATTTACAAAAGCATCAACTGATTCTTCAACATCTTGTTGTGTTAAATTACGGAAAGGCAAAGTCGAAACGATTGCTCCTTCTCTACGGAACGCTTTTGCTGAATCATATTCTGAATTTGTTCCTGGGAAAATTGGAATGAAAACTTTTGGGTTTTCTACTTTATGATCGGCGAAGGCAAAACAAATTTGTTCTGCTTTTAAATCTTTTTCCTCAACAACAGTTTCAGTAGTTGATTTATATGGAAACAATGAATTGAATGTTTCTTTCCATTGTTGTTTTAATTCAATCAAATTAATTTCTTCTCCATTAAAGTTGAACGAAGTTGAATCATTTGTCTGACCTAAAACATGATAATTTTGAGCGATTTCAGCAGGAATATTTAAATCATCTGAATGTTCAATTACAATCGAAGCTGGATAATATTTTGCTACATCTAAATCAGTTTTGATTTCAAATCCGATTTCATTACCAAAAGCCATATTCGCTACAGTTTCTGCAATTCCACCAAATTTAACCGTCATCATTGATTTTACATCAGCATTAATTGTTCCGATAAAATCAAAAATAGCTTTTGTATTTGCTTCGTCGATTAAATAATCTTCTGTTAATGTTGGAATAAAAACTGAAAGTTTAGAATTCTTTTCAACTAAAGTTCCTTGTACAATTTTTTCAGCCAAAGAAGGCGCAACTGCAAAAGAAATCAACGTTGGCGGAACATCAATATCTTGGTAAGAACCAGACATCGAATCTTTACCTCCAATTGCAGGAATTCCGAACTGTTTTTGTGCTTCAATCGTTCCTAATAAAGCCGCAAATGGTTTTCCCCAACGCGTAGCTTCATCACGTAATTTTTCAAAATATTCTTGAAAAGTTAAACGAATATCAGCGTAATTTCCACCAGCAGCAACAATTTTTGTCATCGAATCAATTACCGCAAAATAAGCTCCGTGATAATTTGACCAACGAGAAATTGTAGGATTGTAACCAAATGAAGCAATAGAAACTGCATTTGTAAATCCGTCTGTTGGGAATTTTTGTACCGAAACATCTTCTGGTGTATCCATTGTTTGTCCACCAAAAGCATTCAAAATAGTAGAACGTCCAACGTTATTGTCAAACATTTCTACCATACCTTTTTGCGACGCATGATTTAACTCTTGCATCATTGCAATAAACGCTTCTTTATTGAAGGCTTTATTCTCAAAAGGATTTGTATATTCTTCGTCCGTAACTTCGATTTTAGCTTGTTTACGAACGCCATTTGTATCTAAAAATTTACGGTCTAATTCAACAATTTTTGTTCCTTTCCAAACCAAAGTCATTGTATCATCTCCCGTTACCTCAGCAACACAAGTCGCATCAAGATTTTCTTCTTTTGCTAATGAGATAAATGTTTCCACATCTTTAGCCTCAACCGCAACAGCCATACGTTCCTGAGATTCAGAAATCGCTAATTCTGTTCCGTTTAATCCAGCATATTTCAATGGAACTAAATCTAAATTAACATTAATTCCGCGTGCAATTTCACCAATTGCAACAGAAACACCTCCTGCTCCAAAGTCATTACATTTTTTGATTAATGCTAAAACATCTGGATTACGGAATAAACGTTGAATTTTACGTTCAACAATTGCATTTCCTTTTTGAACTTCTGCTGATAAATCGTCTAATTTAAGACCATCGTGTGTTTTAGATGAACCAGAAGCTCCTCCTACTCCATCACGACCTGTTGCTCCTCCTAATAAAATAATTCGGTCACCTGCAACTGGTTCTTCACGACGAACATATTCTTTTTTTACAGCTCCAGCCACAAAACCAACTTCCATGCGTTTTGCTTTGTACCCTTCGTCATAAATTTCTTTCACAAAAGTTGTCGCTAAACCAATTTGATTTCCATAAGAACTGTATCCGTTTGCTGCTTCTTTAGAGATTTTACGTTGTGGTAATTTACCTGGTAACGTATCTTCAATTTTTTCTAAAGGATTTGCAGCTCCTGTAATACGCATCGCTTGGAAAACGTAAGAACGTCCACTCAAAGGGTCGCGTATTGCTCCACCAACACATGTCGAAGCTCCACCAAATGGTTCCACTTCTGTTGGGTGATTATGTGTTTCGTTTTTGAATTGTAATAACCATTCTTCTTCAACACCATCTACATCGATTGGAACGACAATAGAACATGCGTTAATTTCTTCAGAAACATCAATATTTTTCACAACTCCTGTACGAGAAAGATATTTTCCCATCACAGTTGCTAAATCCATCAAACGAATTGGTTTAGTTATTCCTAATTCTTGACGAACTTGTTGGTAATAATCGAATGTTTTTTGAAGTGTTTCGTTAAATTTAGAATTAAATTGAACATCTGTAATCTCCGTCTCAAAAGTTGTATGACGACAGTGATCAGACCAATAAGTATCTAAAACTTTTAACTCAGTTTCGGTTGGATTACGATTGATTGATTTGAAATAGTCTTGAATAAAAACTAAATCATCCATCTCTAACGATAATCCAAATTGGTTGTAAATGTCTTGTAGTTTATTTTCGTCAGCAGAAATAAAACCTTCAATAATTGGAACTTCTGTAGCTTCTGGATTAGCTGGAATTTCCATTTTTGAAAGATCTTTCTCGCGCGACTCAATTGGATTGATTAAGTAATCTTTTACTTTCTTTAAATCTTCCACAGACAAATCATCATTGAAAACATATAGTAAACCAGATTTTACGGTTACATTTTCAACATTCATCAACACTAAACATTGTTCCGAAGAATCATCGCGTTGATTATATTGACCTGGTAAAAATTCGGTTGCAAAATAATTTTTAGAATAAGGAATGCTTTCGTTAACTGCATCTTCTACGTATTTGAAAACAACGTCTGTCACAGGATCGACAAACACCTTATTTTGAACCTCTTGTAATTGGCTTTCTTCTATATTAAATAGATCATAAATAACAAAAACCTTGCACACAATTGTAGGTACAAGGTTTTTGAGTTCTATTGTAGTCTTCTGACTGATAACGTCAAAATTTGATTTCTTCTGAATGAAAAGTCTGTGGTTCATTGTATTGTTTGCTGTACTATTTGGTTTAATGTGTTTAAACCATTTGTATCATCTACATCAACAAACAAACTATTTTCTAACGAGAGTGGTTCAAGACTCATTTTGTAGAAAAAAAATTCATTTGTAGTGGCAATTTTTTATGGTCTGCCGTAGAGACGCTCAACCTTATTATGAGCTATACAAATGTTGTAAACTTTAAAAACTAAATCACCTTTAAAAGTGAACTGCAAAATTAAACATTTTAATTAGTAAAATCAAATCTAAATCAACAATATTTTATTTAATTTTTTGGTTAAATATTTTTCTTAAAATTTAAGCATGATTATCAATCAAATGTCCCTTTTTACAACAAAAAAATCCTTATCAAAATTGATAAGGATTTTTCGTTTTCCGTAATTATCTTGTAATTGTCAAATCGTATTCGTTGTCTGATTCATCATATTTATATGATAATTTCATATTGAAATCTTGCATAAACTTTTTGCAAAACGTTTCTATATTTAATGAATCTGGAAAAGTAGCTTTGTTAACTGTCATAAACAAAGTTGTCCAACTTGTATTGTCTTTAAAAATTGTAGAGAATCTTTTCTCCCAATATGTTAAAAACTTTTCTTCTTTTTCATTGATTAATATCTCTTCCATTCTACCTACTTTATAAACCAATTACAAATTTACAACTATTTCTAATCAAAACCATTTTTTCACGAATTATTAACGTTTTCAGTTTCTATCTTTCATTCAAGAATCGCAAACTTAAGATTCGCTTAAGATTCACTTTTCCATGTTAATAATCTATTAAATATCAAGATATTTGAACAATAATTCAAAAACAAAATGTTTACAAATAATTTAAAAGGACGTTACAGTATTTTACTATTTTTCAGTTCGTTATTTATTCTAATTTCATTTATTCTACGCCTAATTTTTGCAATTTGGGTAAAAAGTGATTTCGATTGGAATATTGGCTCGTTATTGCACACTATTTTTTATGGATTGGTGTACGACATTAGCGTTGTAAGCTGTTTCACGTTATTCTTATCATTTTATTTTATGATTTTACCAAACAAATTCGTCAATTCATTATTTGATCGAACTTTCGTGTATTTCGTTTATACATTGTATTTGGTAATCATTTATTTTACATTTTTTGCCGAAGTTACATTTTGGGACGAATTCAAAAGCCGATTCAATTTTATTGCGGTCGATTATTTAATTTATACCTACGAAGTTGTCAAAAATATTCAAGAATCATATCCTTTACCAGTTTTAATTGGCGGAATTGTGTTGATTACAGGCTTGACAATTTTCGCAACAAAAAAAGGTTATTTCTTTTACAACACATTCCATAACAAACCAAAAACAAGTCAAAAAATTGGCGTTTTTGTGTTCAATTTACTACTTGCGGTTAGCTCATTGTTTCTTTTAAATAATGATAGTAGTTCAACTTCAGAAAATCGATACAACAACGAAGTTTCTAAAGCCGGAATTTTTTCTTTCTTTTCTGCTTTCCGAAATAATCACTTAAAATACGACGAACATTATAAATCTATTCCGATTGAAGATGCTTTTGCAGTGATGAAATCTGAATTGCAAGATTCGAAAACTGTTTTCGATCAACAATTCAAAAATCCAATACGAAGAACAATTTTAGCGAGTAATCCGTCTCAAGCAGAACAAAAACCAAACGTGATTTTTGTGTTGATGGAAAGTATGAGCGCTTCATTTTTGCAAGAGCAATTCAACGGAAAATCAATCACTCCAAACCTTAATGATATAGCAAATAACAGCATCTATTTTTCGAATATGTATGCCAACGGAACGCGTACAGTACGTGGAATGGAAGCTGTTACATTATCAATTCCTCCTACTCCTGGAAACAGTATTGTGAAACGTGTTGATAATCAAAATTTATATACTATTTCGAATGTTTTCAAAGCAAAAGGTTATCACAATATGTTCTTTTATGGTGGCGATGGATATTTTGATAATATGAATGCGTTTTATGGTGGAAATGGTTTTGACATTTACGATCGAGGTCGTGGTAGCGTTTTAAGTGATAGAATCAACACCAATCGTTTCAATATTAATGATGATGAAGTTACTTTTGAAAATGCTTGGGGAATTGCTGACGATGATATTTACAGAAAAGTAATCAAAGTTGCGGACGAAAAATACAAAACAAAACAACCATTTTTTGCTTTTGTGATGTCAACTTCTAACCACAAACCTTATACGTACGAAGATGGAAAAATTGATATTCCGTCTGGAACTGGTCGTCCTGGAGCTGTAAAATATGCCGATTATGCGATTGGAGATTTAATTGCAAAAGCGAAAACAAAACCTTGGTTCAGCAATACCGTTTTTGTGTTTATTGCCGATCACTGTGCAAGTAGTGCAGGTAAAGATGCGATTGACGTTAAGAATCATCACATTCCGGCATTTATTTATAATTTGAAATCGCATGCCAACGAAAATGTCACAAAAGAAGTTTCTCAAATTGATATTTTTCCAACATTATTTTCGTTGTTTAATTGGAAATATACGTCTCAATTTTATGGAAAAGACATTTTCGATCCGCAATACAAATCGCGTTCTTTTGTTGGTACGTATATTAAATTAGGAATGAAAAAAGGCGAAGATGTTTCGATTTTATCCGATCAAAAGAAAATCAATCAATACAAATGGATTGATAAAAATTTAATTGATACAAAGGTTGATCCTATTTTCGAACGTTCTATCATATCTAATTATCAAACAGCCGATTATTTATTTAGCAATCATTTATTAAATGAAAAATAAAATCATTTTTATCATCAATCCAATTGCTGGTAAGGGAAAAGGACGAATGATTGAAACTGAAATTCAAAGTTATTTTAATCAAAAAAATGTTGAATTCGAAACATTTTTGACTGAAAGTATTGGTCACGCAACTGAAATTACAAATCAAGTTCTAACAAAAAATCCTGATATAATAGTAGCTTGTGGCGGCGACGGAACAATAAACGAAGTCGCTCAAGCTTTGGTTGGTAGCAATGTTGCTTTGGGAATTATTCCGATTGGCTCTGGAAATGGATTAGCGGCTAATTTGCATATTCCTAAAACTACTGAAAAAGCTTTTGAAACGATTTTGAATGCTAAAATCAATAAAATTGATGCAGGAAAAATCAACGAAAATTACTTTTTTAGCAATATGGGATTGGGAATTGATGCGGATGTGATTAACAATTACGCACAAACCAAAACAAGAAACTTTTTGGGATATGTAACTGCCAGTACAAAAGCCATTTTCAACTTTCAACCGAAAAAATTTAACATCGAATTAGACAATGAACATACATTAGATGATGACTTTTATTTTGTGTTCTGCTCCAACTCTAACGAAGCGGGTTACGGCATCTCATTTTCGCCCAATGCAAAATTAAATGATGGAAAATTAGACTTTCTTGCGGTAAAAAAACTTAATTTTATCCAACAAATTCAGTTTTCGGCGAATGTTTTAGGAAAACGAATTGAAAAAATGAAGCAAGCAAAAGTGTTGCAAGTTAATTCCGTAAAATTCAATTCCAAACAACCTAAAACCATTGCACAAGTTGATGGTGAAGCTGTTATTTTTAACCAAAATTCTATTGAAGTTTCGATTGTCCCGAATGCTTTAAATGTTATTGTTCCGAATTAGAAAATGAACAAACCAAAAGTTTTAATTGTTGAAGATGAATTGGGAATTGCCAATTTTATGCTTCAAGGTTTAGAAGAAGAAAATTTATCGCCAACGCACTGTTTAAGCGGCGAAGATGCCTTAGTGAAAATAAATAACGAGAAATTTGATGTTATTTTATTGGATTGGATGATGTTAAATATTTCTGGATTAGAAGTTTGTTTAACAACGCGATCTACCGAAAATCCAAATAAAAAAACACCCATTATTTTTATTACAGCAAAAGATACAGTTCAAGATACAATTGAAGGTTTGAATGCTGGTGCAAATGATTATATCAAAAAACCATTTGATTTCAATGAATTAGTAGCGCGAATTAACGTTTATCTTCGTCAAAATGAATCGAATAATCTTTTAAATTTCGGAAATATTTCATTAAATACAGAAACGCATCAAACTTTTTTAGACAATAATTTAGTTGAATTAACACTAAAAGAATTTCAACTTTTAGCTTATCTTTTCAAAAATAAAAACCGAATTTGTACACGCAAAGAAATCATTGAAAACGTTTGGGATATTCATTTTGAATACGATACAAGTGTGATTGATGTTTTTATTAATGCGATTCGTAAAAAATTGAATCTAAAAAAAGACGATCCGCGCTTACATACCATTCGTGGCGTTGGTTACATTTCGAAAGATGCTTAAAAAATTCTCGGTAAAAAATAGAATTGCGCTTTTCTACAGCCTTACTTTTTCGGTTATTTTACTGATTATATTTTATTTAATTTATTTTTCTGTAAACCGAGGTATCAACAAAACGATGTACGAAACGTTGGAGGAAGAAATCAATAGTCACGTTGATTATGTTTTACACGAACCAACATTAGAGAACTTTGTTCAACCGCGAGAATGGGAAGAAGTTGAACATACAGACATTGCACTGAATCCTGTTTTTATCTCGATTTATAATAAAAATTTCAAATTAATTGAGAGCTCTCCAAATATGGTGCAAAATCAATTGGATTGGAACAATGAAGAACCAGAAAATAAGCCATTTTACGCTGAATATAATTCAATTCAGTTATTAATTTCTCAAGCAAAATTGATTCATCACGGCGAAGTTGTGGGATATTTGGTCGTTGGCGTTTCTACAAAACACAATCAATTAGCGCTAGATTATTTAAAAACCGCCTTACTTATTATCTTTCCTATTTCGGTTTTATTGACGTTTCTTTTAGCTCGTTTTATTGCGGCTAAATCGATTAAACCTGTTTTCAATGTTATTCATACAGCGCAATCGATCACCGAAAATAATCTTTCAGAACGCATTCAATTACCTAAAAATAAAGATGAATTATTTCAACTTTCAGCGACAATAAATTCACTTTTAGATCGATTAGAGTTTCAAATTTTAAAAGCTAAACAGTTCTCGGCTGATGCTTCACATGAACTTCGAACACCTTTGGCGATTATAAAAGGAACCTTGGAAATTTTGATTCGACACGAACGCACGCCTGAGCAATACAATGAAAAAATAGATTACACATTGAAACAAGTGAATCGTTTGGATCGTTTGGTAGAGCAATTTTTGTTGATTTCTCGTGTAGAAAATAATAGTTTAGAGTTGAAAACTTCTTTATTTGAGCTAAAAACCGAAGTTTTAAAATCAATTGAACGTTTTGATGTTTTATTACAAGAAAAACAAATTTCTGTCGATACAGAACAACTTCAAACTTGTGAAATTGATAATTACCAAGAATTTTTTGAGATTATTATAGATAATGTTTTATCAAATGCTATAAAATATTCTAACTTAAAAGGTCAAATAACAATTCTTTCTAACATCGAGAACAATTCTTATGAATTGATTTTTGAAGACAATGGAATTGGAATGAATCAAGAAGATTTAAAATTTGTTCAAGAACGATTTTTCCGTATTAAAAATGATTCAACATTCCATATTTCTGGTTCTGGATTAGGACTAAATATCGCGACACAGTTAGCTAAAATAGCTGACATTAAAATGCGAATTGAGAGTACCCAAAATATTGGAACTAAGATTATTTTAACGTTGAATATTTAAAATTTTTAAGTAACTTCAATTCATCTAAAATATCAAAATGAGTCAACACGAATATACAAACGGAGAAATCACTATAATCTGGAAGCCTGAATTATGTCAACATGTAGGTATTTGCGTAAAACTACTTCCAAATGTATATAATCCGAAAGAAAAACCTTGGCTAAAGCCAAAAAATGCAAGTAGTGACGAACTTATCAAACAAGTTCATCAATGTCCTTCAGGTGCGTTGAGTATAAAGTAGTAAAATAAATATTTTAGCATTTTATGTTTCTATGTAGCTAATCTTTAACTTCCCTCTGATTTCTTATTCATTAAATAAAGTTCGTATATTCGCAAAATCAAAATTTAAGTAAGACACAATGTAAAAAATAATTTCTTTCAGACAAATCAGAACAACAACCTCAAAACGGTTGCTGTATTGTTTCACTTCTAAAGAAAGGAATTATGCTTACTTTACAAAATATTTCATATCTACATCCAAACAAGAATATACTGTTTAGCGACATTAATTTAACAGTACAAAATCAAGAAAAAATTGCTTTAATTGGTAACAACGGAGTAGGAAAATCTACTTTATTGAAAATTATCGCTAAAAAATATCAACCATCAAATGGTCTAATAAACATTGAAACTGAACCTTATTATGTTCCACAAATTTTCGGACAATTCAATCAGTTGACGATCGCTCAAGTACTGAAAATCGAAGATAAATTAAGTGCTTTGAACGAAATCTTAAACGGAAACACAAGTGAAGATAATTTCAATTCACTCGATGATGATTGGACAATCGAAGACCGTTGCAATGAAGCATTAAGTTATTGGCAACTCAACGATTTGGACTTGAATCAAAAAATGGAAACTCTAAGTGGTGGACAAAAAACAAAAGTTTTTTTAGCTGGAATTTCCATTCATCAGCCCGAATTAATTTTATTGGATGAACCTAGCAATCATCTCGATAATGTAAGTCGTCAACTTTTATATGATCTAGTTCTCGATACAAAAAGCACGTTAATCATCGTAAGCCACGACAGAAAACTTCTAAACCTTCTAAATAGTGTTTATGAGTTAAGTAAAAACGGGATTAAAGTTTATGGTGGAAATTACGACTTTTATAAAGCTCAAAAACAGATTGAAAACAATGCCTTGAATCAAGATATTCAAAGCAAAGAAAAAGCATTGCGGAAAGCCAAAGAGAAAGAACGAGATACTTTAGAACGACAACAAAAATTGGATAATCGTGGAAAAAGTAAACAAGAAAAATCAGGTGTTGCTCGAATAATGATGAACACTTTGCGAAATAATGCCGAAAATAGTACATCAAAATTAAAAGGTGTTCATGCAGAAAAAATTAATGGAATTTCTCAAGATTTACAAACGCTTCGCTCCTCTTTATCTCCTTTAGATAAAATGAAATTTGGTTTTGATCATTCAGACTTACATAAAGGAAAAGTTTTATTTACCGCAACTAACGTTAACTTTAGTTATAACGATAAACTGATTTGGAAAAACAACTTAAATTTTGAGATTACAAGTCGCGAACGCATTGCATTAAAAGGAAAAAACGGTTCAGGGAAAACCACGTTGATAAAGCTTATTTTAGGTAAGATAAAACCGCAAAAAGGAACAATTTATCGAGCAGAAAATAAATCCATTTACATTGACCAAGATTATTCGTTACTTAATAATAAACTAAAAGTTTATGAGCAAGCACAACAATTCAATACCTCAGCATTACAAGAACATGAAATCAAGATTCGTTTAAACCGATTTTTATTTTCAAAAGACGACTGAGAGAAACCTTGCTTAATGTTGAGTGGTGGTGAAAGAATGCGTTTATTACTTTGTTGTTTAACAATAAACAGTAAAGCTCCTGACATTATTATTTTGGACGAACCTACCAATAATTTGGATATTCAGAACATTGAAATTTTGACAAAAGCTATAAACGAATATCAAGGAACGCTAATCGTTGTATCACACGACGAAGCATTTTTGGAACAAATAAAAATAGAACGGACGATTGATTTATAAAAAACATAGTAAATAATCAAATTCCTTTCAATGGATTCAAAAGTTACTCAATCCCACATTCGATATATTTTTGGAATTCTTGAAAAAGTTTGAAGAAGAAAAAAATAATGAGTTTATAAAAGCTATATGCATAAAATAATACCTTCTGTTCACAAGTAATAAGAATGCATTCAATTTTAATCATAGACGATAAAACAAAAATCAGAACACTCCTAGCTCGAATTAGAAGGTTTTGAAATACATCAAGCAGAAAATTTAAAATCAGGGATAAAAAAAATTAAAACACTTACTCCTGAAGTTATTTTATGTGATGTAAAATTACCTGATGGTAATGGTGTTGAGTTTGCAAAAGAAGTCAAAGAACAAATTTTAATTGTAATGGAAGCTTAACGAGCAGAAACTCCATAGCCCAACTTTGTAGAAAATATAGTATTAGTCAATCTCAATTTTATAAGTGGAATAAAGAATTTTTAGAAGCAGGTAAAAAGCGATTATCGGGTGATATAACTCGAGAAAAAACGTAAAACATTTCTGTTGCTATCTGCAAACTTCTTTCTGCATACACTTTTGATTGCTCTGCTGTATGGTCTGAAACTTTAGGATCTTCAAATGTTATCGGTATTCTTTTTTCAGCTCCTGCAATAAACGGACAATCTCCATCTGCTTGCGAACAAGTCATAATAGCTGCGAATGTTCTAGGATTGAATGGATGATCATATTTCTTTGAAAAGCCTATAATTGGAAGTGTATTTTCATCAAACTTAATGGAATAAATCGGATTTGTACTTTCTTCAATTTTGAAAATAGTAAAACCTTGATTCCTTAATGTTTCCACTACTTTCGGGAATAGCGCCGTTTCTTCTGTTCCACCTGAATAACAATATACATTTTGTATGTTGTAAAACGAAGCAGAAACCTGTGCCCAAACTTGTGAAAAATGACTTCGACGTGAATTGTGTGTACAAATAAAGTTGAGATTTACAGCTTGATTATCATTTATTTTCTGTTGAATATAATCTACCAAAGGCTGCAAAACAGCCTTTCTGTCGGTAGATATTCGATCAAAATTTTGAAACTTGATTATGTTTTCTTTTAGTATTGAATACATTGTTTAGTTAGAATTTTAACAACATCCTGAATTTGGTGTGCAACAAGACGATTGAATCTCTGATAATTTCACTTTTGGTTTTTGATTTGGAATACCACATGCATCCTCTGCTAAACAAGCTGTTTGTTTGTTTTTTAAGACAAAGTTTTTACCATTGAATTCTAAATCATATTTCCCAATTGTTTCAGCTTGATACTCTACCTCTATTTCACTGTTCTCGATTCCCAACTGTTTTTCAGAAAGCTCGATGATATGAAGCAATTTATTTGGTTTTAAGCGATGTTCATAATCGTCGGCATTCCATAGTTGGAAATTCACAGCTTTCTCGTTTCGTATTGTTCCTCCACAATCAATAAAATTTTTAGTAATTTGCCCTACTTCTGTTACATGGAAATGTTCTGGTACAAATGTTCCATCTTCTAATTGAAATTCAACATTGTCTAAATTTGGCAATATTTCTTTAATTTGTTCAAGTGTCATATGAATTGAATTTTAAATTTATTTTCTTTTTTATTCATCGTAATATTACGATGTATATAGATTAAAAAAAAATGCCTTTAACAGCATTGTTTAACTTTCACCTCTTGATTAAAGAAAGTGACTAATTCGTTTTGTATCTCATTCCATACTTTTTCTTCAATACAATAACAAACAGACTTTCCTTCTATAGAACCTTGTATAATTCCTATATTTTTTAATTCTTTTAAATGCTGAGAAATAGTTGCTTGTGCTAAGCCCAATTCATCTACCAAATCGTTACAAATACACGCTTTTTGATTGATAATATGTTGTAAAATAGCAATACGAGCCGGATGTCCCAAAACCTTAAACAGCACGGCTAATCTATTTTGTTCTTCTGTAAACATCTCTGTTTTAGTAATTCCCATTTCTCTTTTTATTACATCGCAATATTACGATTTTAAATTTAAAATGTAAAACTTCCTTTCTCTTTTTATTCTTATTATTTTTCAAATGAATTCATATGACCTTCGAGAAATCTTGATGCAAATTAAAGTATTGTAAAAAGTAGATATAAGTATTGAGAATTAAATTTTCAGAAATTAAATTTTAATTTATTGGTTAATATTTTCTACGATAAGACTCTTCTATTTTTCTATTTAATAATAATTCTTCCATAAGGCTTCCTTCTTTTCATAAGATGAATATTAAATAAATAATTTCTGTAAAAGACACAAGTACAATTATTTAACACACCTATGACCACACGCATAAGTCTTGTTACGCTATCCTATGTAAATTAGAAAATCAAAATTATATAAACAGAACTATAATGGATAATTTATTAAATGAACCTGGTCTTCAATTGACTATCTTGTTTTTCTTTATTCCTGTATTTTTTGCTTTGATTCTTATTTTAATTAAAATCAATAGCATTATATCAAATGTGTTAAGAAAAAAAGAATTAAAAAAAATCTATGAAGATTTAAAGAATCTTCAACCAGGAGAAGTGGCTGCTCTTGAAAAACGAAAGATAGAACTTGAGTTTAAACTAATAGGAAACGAACTTTCATTAAATAATTCTGTTGAAGATCCACGTGGATTAGTAGATCAAACAAATGAAATACATGATATTCGTTTTTTACAAACCAAACGAAAAGAAAGAAAAAATATAGTTATTCCTAACAACGAAAAAAAACTTATACTTTGGTTCTTAGGATGTGGTATTTTATGGCTTATTATAGGAACAACCGTAGGAGAGTATTTGGGAATAAAATTTGTCGCACCTGATGCTGATCATGTTAGTTGGTTAAGCTTTGGTCGATTAAGACCCGTACATACGAATATTGTTTTCTGGGGTTGGGCATCTGTTGCTATGGTCGGTTTTTCGTATTATGTTATTCCAAGAGTAGGTAATACAAAAATCTTTAGCTTAAAAATAGCTTATACTTCACTAATTTTAATGAATTCAGCTGTTTTATTAGGAAGTATTTGTTTAATGGTTGGGATAAATAATAGCGGTGGAGAATACAGAGAATATGTTTGGCCAGTTATGCTTCTTTTTGCAATAGGAATTATTATCAGTATTTATAATCATATCCAAACAATATCATCAAGAAAAACAGAAGAAATTTATGTCTCGAATTGGTATATAGTATCTGCAATGATGTTTGTTGTTGTCATATTACTTGTTGCTTATCTTCCGTTTTGGCAAGATGGATTAGGTGAAACCATTACACAAGGTTATTTTATGCATCAAGGTGTTGGTATGTGGTTCATGTTTTTTAATCTTGGATTAATGTATTTTTTCCTTCCACAAGAACTTAATAGCCCAGTGTACTCATATAGTCTAAGTATACTTGCTTTTTGGACTCAAATCTTATTTTACACTCTAATTGGAACTCATCACTTTATATTTAGTGCTATTCCATGGTGGATGCAAACTATTGCAATTGTAGCGAGCGTAGGTATGATAATACCTGTAGCTGCAGGAAGCATTAATTTTATGATGACTATTCGAGGTTCTTGGCACAGATTAAAATTAAGTTATGTACTACCATTTTATGTCGTTTCAATTATTTTCTATTTCACTGGTTCAATGCAAGGAACTGTAGAAGCATTTCGGGTAACTAATCTTGTTTGGCATTTTACCGACTTCACTGTTGCTCATTCTCATTTAACTATGTATGGTATTATCACATTTATGTTATGGTCATTTACTTATACACTTGTACCGAGACTTACTTCTCATGAACCACCAAGTATTACTGTTGGTTTACATTTTTGGTTTGCATTAATAGGTTTACTTGTTTATACTGTTTCGTTGATGATAGGATCTACAGAAAAAGGAATTTTATGGATGGATAAAAAACCGTTTCTTGAAGGTATAATTTTAATGATGCCCTATTGGTTATGGAGGGCTATAGGAGGTACAATGATGTGGATATCTCATTTTATTTTCGCTTATAACTTTTATAGAATGTTAAAACCAAAAAAGGAAATAAAAATACCGCAATCACCAGCTGAACTTTTAGATATTATTAATATAGAAAAAACAACATTATAATGGATTTTTTTAATAATCATAAAAAGCTTTTTCTTTCCGCATTGGCATTTTTTCTTTTTCTAACATTGATTATTTGTATTCTACCTGCACTTAATAATCAGAAAATAAATCGTCCTTTGCCAGGAAGTAATGTCTCTACAGAAGAGGAAGTTCGTGGTAAGCAAATTTATATAAGAGAAGGTTGTGTAGCTTGTCATACACAACAGATCAGAAATGTAGATATGGATCAGGTTTTTGGAGAAAGACCAAGTATTGCTGCAGATTATGCACGAAATAAACGTATTAGCTTTTTTCAGAATACAGCAACACTAATGGGAACAGAGAGAACAGGACCTGATTTAACTAATATTGGTCGTAAGCAACCAAGTTTAGAATGGCAATATTCACATTTATATAATCCAAGATCTGTTGTACCAGAATCTGTAATGCCTTCTTATAAATGGTTATTTAATGTAAAAGATTATTTGGACGAAGGAGAGATAGAAGTAAATGTTCCAGATGAATTTAGAATAGGAATTAAAGGAAAAATTGTTCCTTCAAGAGAAGCAAAAGATTTAGTAGCTTATCTCTTCAGTCTACAACAAGTAAAACTTACAGAAGATGTTGAGCCTGTGAAATTTTTATATAAAAAAGAAAAAAAATCTGAAGGAAATTCAACCGATTCAAATCTTCCTGACGGAGAAGCACTATTTGGAACAAACTGTGCAACTTGTCATCAAACAAATGGAGAAGGTTTACCTGGAGCATTTCCACCATTAAAAGGAAGCCCAATTGTTTTAGGAGAAAATTTAGAACTTTATATTACGATTATCATGAAAGGTTACGATCCAAGACCAGAATATGCTTCTATGCCAGCTGTAGGAGAAAATGCACATTTTACACCAGAAGATGTTACTGCAATTATAAATTATGAGAAAGCAAGCTGGGGAAATAATGGAAAAAAAGTAACAGTAGAAGAAGTGAAAGCTATCATGGACAAAATTAAATAAAATGAAACAGACAAAATATAAAACAATATTATTGTTAGGTTTATATAGCTATGCAAAAGCATGTGATGCCTGTAAACTTCAACAACCAAAAATTACGCAAGATTTTACACATGGAACTGGTCCCGAATCAAATTGGAATTGGTTCATTGTGATCTTGATTACTATAATTACATTATATACATTATTTTATTCGTTTAAATTTCTTATTAAACCTGGCGAAAAAGATAAAAAACATATCAAAAATATTGTTTTAAAATTTTAATAAAAAAGGGATTATGTCAGAAAAAAATATAACTGTGTACTTGTACATTGACAAAGAAGAAAAACCTATTGCAGAATTGGTTCCACCAGTTACGTTCAAGTTAGATACAACTAAATTGACGGATGGAGAACATTTATTAAAAATAGTAAGCAAGTTTGACCAAAAAGAAGGGTTAAAAATTATTCGTTTTACCGTTTCTAATGGGCCAATACTTCATATAGAAGGGCTTTCTGATAATGAAAAAGTGAATGGAGTATTGCCATTAATGATTAATGCTTATGATACAGGAAAAAACCAAAGTTTTATTATAAAAGGAAGCGAAAATCCACGAACAATACCAATTTGGGTTTGGGTTTTTATTATAATATTTATGGCTTGGGCAGCTTTTTATATCATTGAAAATTTTAGTCTTTAGCAATTAAAATTACTTTACCACCTCTTATTTCAAGTTCTCCTTTTTTTTCTAAGAGTTTAATTGTTCGTATGACAGTTTCCACTCTCAATCCTGTTAAATCCCCCAGCTGTTGACGAGATAAATCAATTAAATATTCTGGTTCATTATTTTGGTTATGACTACGCAAATAATCGAATAGTTTTACCAATCTTCTTTCTGGATTTTGCGACGATATTTCGGGGGCCATAATTGACTTATAGTACAAACGACGTGCTAAACTCTTGTTAACTTCTAAAGATACTTCTGGACGCGAATGCAATAGTTTGTAGAATGATACTTTAGAAATTTGTATTATTTTTCCATTCGTCACCGCTATCGCATTAGCAGGGTATGGCTCATCAATAAATAAAAGAGGTTCTCCAAAACTTTGACCTTTAATAAAAAAATTCTGTATAAATTCTTTACCTTCTTCAGAAAAATTATTCATTTTAACTTTACCTTCTATTATTTGATAATAATAAATAGGAAAATGTCCAATTTCAAAAATAATTTCTCCTCTTTTTAGATTTCTAATTTCTCCTCCAAATTGGATTAATAAATCTTGATTAATCATAGCATAAATTAAATAATCAATATACCCAAAAGTACTTATTTATAAAATATTTTTAACTCTATTTTTTAATTCAGGTAACACATTTTCTTTGAACCATGGGTTTTTATTCATCCAAATAAAATTTCGTGGTGACGGATGAGGCAAAGGAAAATAATCAGGCAAATAATCGTTAAAATTTAAAATGTTTTCAGTAATATTTTTGTTCATTTTATTCTTCAAATAATATTTTTGGGAATACTGACCAATTAATAAAATCAGCTGTATTTCTTTCATTTCATCTAATAAACTAGTATGCCATAGAGGTGCACATTCTTTTCTTGGAGGTAAATCTCCAGATTTCCCTTTTCCCGGATAACAAAATCCTATGGGTAATAATGCAAAAAGTTCGGGATTATAAAATTGATCTACTGTTACATTTAACCATTTACGCAATTCATTTCCGCTTGCATCGTTCCAAGGTACACCTGTCTCATGAACTCTTAAACCTGGAGCTTGCCCAATAATAGCAATTTTAGACATAGGATTTGCTTGTACAATAGGATTTGCACCTAATGGCAAAAAAGGTTCGCAGACTTTACATGCACGAACTTCCTCTATTAATTTATCAAAATTATTTGTCATTTTTTAATATTAATGTATAAACAGTATAAGGATATATTTTTTTTGATAAAAGATAACTAATAAAAGTTAATACAACAATCGGGAACCATAAAACGTAAGAATTAAAAATTCCGAAAGTTAAAAATATGGCTGTAAATGGAGCATGTAAAGTCGCAGCTACTGTAAATGCTACACCCAATATTATAAAGTTCAAAACAATTACATCAGGCATAAAATATACTTTAGTTAAAACACCTACAAGCAAACCCAAGCATGCACCTGCAAAAATACTCGGAGCAAAAACACCGCCGTCACCTCCCAGTTTTAAAGTAAATCCAGTTGTAAACGGCTTTATAATTACAAGAAATAATGCAAGTAGAGCAAATTCTACAACATAATTTGTTTCTTTGGTTAACTCAGCAATAGTATGATAACCAGACCCATATAATTCGGGTAAAAAATATAAAACGATTCCCAACAATATAGAACCTATTAGTAATTGAAGTATGGGTTGGTTTTCAAATAATAAAATACGCTTTGAATAGGTGACTATTCGCGTCATGAATACACCATAAATACTTGTTGAACCACATAAAATAATGAAAAATGGTATTGCTTCATAATGCCATTCTTTTACACGCTGACTAAGATCTATCAAAGGATGAGCATTCATCAAAAATAGAATAATAGTTGAAAATGTAACACTAAGAATGTGTGTAAACCAAAAAACGTTGCTTTTTTGTTTCCCTATCGTTTCATAGGAAAAGAAGATTCCTGCCAACGGACTACAAAATAAAATAGTGACCCCGCTCGCAATTGCAGCTCCCATAAATTCTTTACGATATTTTTTGAAAATGACATCTTTTCGGGAAGCCATATCACCCAAAGTAGCTGTAGCAACAACAGTGGAAACTTCGATTCCTGTTGTTCCTCCAAAAATAACGGTAAGAAATCCATTAAAAAAATGTGAAAAAACTTTATAAGAAGGAATCTTTTTTTGAGAGCGTAGAGCTTCCAATACTTCAGTAATACCTTTATTTTTCTTTTTATTAAAAACAAACTGGCGCAAAAAATAAATCAATGTTAATCCTATAAATGGAAAAATAACAAAGAATAAATTATTTTTTTTTGCTTTATCTAAAAGTAAATACTCATATTGTTCTACTAAATTTTTAAACATTAAGGTAAGCAAACCTACAGAAACTCCGACTAAAATAGAACAAAGAACTATTCTACTCCATTTAACCCATCGATAGTTTTTTTTTGATACATGATTTTTAAAATTCATACATGTAGAAGGAGAAGCATTGCTTCTCCATATTTTAATTATTGATTATAACGATTTTGGTCCAAATTCTTCAAAGAAAATTTGTTCTTTATTGACTTGATTTATTTCTAGTTCTTCAATCATTTTTTTAATAAAAGGGCGTGGTCCACACACATAATATTCAGAATCTTTATCAAACTTCCAGTCTTCAATCTTTTTAAAGTCAATATGGCCTTTCAAAACACTTGAATCTGCAATAGACTCTTCTATATAATCGTAAAATTGATATTTACTTACATTAGGATGGTTGTTTTGAATAAGTTTTATTTTATCTGCAAATGCATGCACTTCTTTATTGCGACATGCGTGTATCCAAACGACATCATGTTGTACTTTTTCGTTTAAATCAAAAGTTTCTAACATAGACAATAAAGGAGTTTGACCGATTCCTCCACTAATAAATATCTTCTTGTTTTTCGTTTCTTGTAACACGAAGTTTCCTGTAGGAGCGCTCAATTCCAATTCGTCACCTTCAAAAATGTAATCATGTAAATAGTTACTAATCATTCCATTTACTGCGATATTCGTACCTTTTTCACGTTTCACAGAAATACGAAAGTATTCATCATTTGGAGCACAAGAAATACTATATTGACGTATTTGTTCAAGATTCATTTCAGGTAAAAATATTTTGATACTTAAATATTGTCCTGCTAAATGTTTTGGAAGAGCTTTTCCATCTTTTGGTTTTAAGTAAAACGAAGTAATTTCGGCAGATTCTTCAACCTTACTTTTCACAATAAATGTGCGCCATCCTAGCCAGTTACCAGCTTCTTCTTTTTTACTTTCATACATTTTCTGTTCATGACCAATCATCAAATTAGCCAATTGGTTATACGCTAATCTCCATGCTTCAAGCACTTCATTGGTTGCAGCATCTTGTAAAACTTCTTTAATAGAAGCCAATAAATGTGTTCCTACAATATCGTATTGTTCGGGTTGAATATTTAAACTTGTATGTTTGTGTCCAATCATATCTACAACTGGCATTAATACAACTGGATTCACAATATTTTCAGCATAAGCCAATACAGCCATAGCCAAAGCTGTTTGCTGTTTTCCTGAATTTTGATTTTCCATGTTAAACAGGTTTTTTAATTCTGGATGGTGAGTAAACATTCGATTATAAAAATGTTTAGTTAGAGCAACACCACTTTCTCTTAATAAAGGGACAGTTGCTAAAATGATTTCTTTATGTTGATCTGTAAGCATAATAAAAATTAAAATTTGCTTGCAAAACTACTTACTCAAAAGAAACGATACTTATGAGTACAGTCATAAGTTTTAACTAAATCTCCAGATCGTAAGAAGTTTTCAAGAATTAATAATATACTAATCGTTGTTACCACACTAATATGAATAACTTCTCACTCTAACTTTCTTATCATTTGCATGGATAGAAAACCATTGATTTTTACAACCATTTCGTTTGAGCAAATCGAGTTGCCAACTTTATGGAAATAACTTAGTTAGTTGAATCATTGAGAGACTACTGTCGGCATCTTTTTAAAAGAAAGCAACTCATGTTCATATTATTGCCAATCGTATTGATGAAAAAGGAAAAGCTTTAGATGATTCTTATATAGGGTTTAATGTTACATTGTATTCGGTTGTTTTTTCTGTAATTGGGTTAGCAGCTTTGTTTTTTGCTTTTAAGTTTGGGTTTCAAGCGAAAGCGAAGATTAGAAATGAGTTTTACAATGAATTGAAATAATCAACATCGCATTTTATCAGAGAATGATACTCTTTTTATGCAAAAATTCAAAAAATGGGCAAATAAAAATCCAAACGACAGTAATAACCCTTTTAGAAAAGTAGACAAAATAGAAGAAAAAATAGACGACCTCAAATTTTTGAGGTTGTCTATTTTACATAAAAGGTGTTATAGATATTTTTATTGTTTTATTCAATTGGCATACCTAAATTTTCGTAATAGATATTGTTTACACAAAAATATCCATAGGAAAATTGATACTTTTTAAGATTTTTAAAAAGATAATTTTGATTAAATATTTCAAGTTTATTTAATTTAGGTATTTCATTAGAGTTAATTTTTTTTAGACTAAAAACATATTTTTCTTTTTTACATTCATCACAATATTTTCTTCCTCCAGCAAATGTTTTATAAGAAAAACCATTTTTTTTATTGTATTCAATATGCTCTTTATTATAAATGATTAATGTATATTCATTTTTGTAAAAGATGGTATTATTATCTTTTAGTTCATTTTTTTTAATTAACTCAATAGAATCTCCCTTTTCTATGTTTATTATTTGGGCATTTATATTATCAAAATAAAATAAAAATGTTACTAATAGTAATATTCTACTTAAAGTTCCCATGTCCAATATTTTTCGTTCCATGTTGTTTCATATAAAGTTCTTTCTGTTTGTGATAAAGAATTCCAAGCTATTGTACCTTTTAACCCCATCCATACGACTGTTTTATACTCTACATCTGTATATTTATTATTATACAATTGCTTTAGAAAATTAACCATTATGTTAACATAATGAGCTCCCATTGCTTCATGTTGCCAGTTTTCTCCACCTACTGTTCTTTCTACATAATAATCAAATAAGCCAGGATAATTATGGGTATTTAAATATTGTGTAATTTTATTAACATCAATGTTTCCATTAGTTGAACCTATAGATAAAAGTTTTCTGAAAATTTCGGCATGAATCATTTCGTGCATAAAAGTGTCTGCTATAATGATTTTGGGAGTATTGTTCCAATCTACGCTTTGATTAAAAGTTATCTTAATCCAGTAGTCTTTAGGTACAGAAGTTACAGCATAATTTCCTTGAGTTGTTTCACCAATATCAAATAGGAGGTGAGCAACAGAAAATGTAGGCTCAAAGTTTTTTAAGTATTGTTTGAAATTAGAGGCTGTTTTCGCTTGATTGTAAATACCATTTATTTTTGTGTTATTTTTAAATCTCTTAGTAGGTTTTACGATGTCAGGATTTTTTAAGTCTTGTAAATATTCATTCATTACTGAAGAATTAAGATTATTACCATTGAAAAACCAATTTTCTAAATAATCCCAACTAATATTAGGGTTTTGAGTAAAGAAATCTGCTCCTAAAGCAAATAAAATTTGTAAATCCTGTGGATTTTGCATAAAGTAACTTTCCACATTTGTATTACTTAATTTATACTCTTTATACCAATCTACCCATTTAACAAACTGATATAATTCAATAGAAGAGTTGGAAGATAATAAATTAATAGCAAATTGAGTTATATATTCTCCTTGAGAGTTATAAACATATTCTATGTATTGTTTTTTATCATCAGATAATGTCATGTATTTTTGAGATAGATCTGTATTAGTGTTTAGAAAAATAGCAAAAGCAAATTCAGAAAAACCGCCACCACCTCCTCCTGGTCCAGGTCCATCACCAGGGTTTCCAAATCCTCCACCGCCTCCGTCAGGATAAGGAAATTCGTCTACATAGCAATTCGTGTAAGTATAGTATTCATAATAAGCTCTCTCTGAACCACTCAAATCACATGATTCTCCAGGGTAATGTTTTCCTGAATTACAAGGGAAAGCTATAGTTATAGTGGTAGAAGAACAATTACTACTACCTTTATTTGATTTTTGAGGATTAGTAGGAGTTGTTATAGGTTTAGCATTTTCAAATCTATTTTCTCCTAATAAAGTACCTTTTAAAGTAAAATATTTTACAAGACCAGTAAAATCTTCGAATGAATTATTTTTAGTTTTACTGTCAGGGATAAATTTAACAATCATAGAAGATTCTTTTTCTCCTTTATTGTAAACTAAAATATCAAAACCATATTCATTGTAAAAAATGATACTATAAGAAGTAGTTCCATTTTTTTCTACGACAAATACATTCTTCTCTCCATCAAGAGAAGTTTTTTTAGCGGATTTTGAAAATTTATTTTGAATAATATTTTCATTTAAAAAAGAATTAAACTCTGGTAAACTACTCAATTTTTCAATTCGAGTAGAAGTTCGTTCTTTTACAATTAATTCTTTTTCGTTCCTATTTTGTTCGTCCACAAATAATTCTTCAGAGCATCCATAAGAAAATAGTAGAGATGTAATACATCCACTAATTAGAGTGATTTCTTTAATGTGTTTATTCATAGTAATTTAGCGTTTGTACTAAAATACAATAAATTATAAGAAAAACAAATAAATCTCACTTTACATAATCATTATTATATACCATTTTTCTAAAGTTAAGTTATTGATATTAAATGAGTACAGTTTTAAATAAATGATTTTACTTCAAAAAACACGCTGTAAAGTGCATTCTGCCGTTGAAAATGCATATCCAAATCGGACAAAAAATAGATCTTCCTACATAAAAATTAAAGATATGAATCCCTTGAGACATCTCAAGGGATTTTTTATGTAAAAAAGTGCCAAAATAAAAGTCTGTTTTTAGATGTAGAAACTCATCATATTGCATGTAACAACCTGTATTAGTGTTATATATTTTTTTTCCGAAGGAAATAATTGTGTCAGTAAATAATTTTATCAATCAAGATAAGTTTGTCAAAATTTATCCTTCGGATATGGATAAACACTGGTAAAAGGATGTTTTAATCAAGTGATTTTTTTGTCCTTTCTAAATCATGAGTGAAAATATAGATTTAAACAATTAATTTAAGAAGGGTTATACAGCGGTTGAATTACTTGTGATAAAACATATTTTTTTTTCAAACGTGATAAAATTGTTTCCATAAATAAAAATTTACGGATATATATAAGATAAATACAAAATGTATGGGTATAGTGAAATGTTTAATAAAAATGAAAAATGGAGAAGAAGCAAAATGTTTGGCTACGGATTGTTCTTCTCCAGAGTTTCCAAAATTTGATTAATTATGGATGTAACTATTGTTTTAACTGCAATATGTACAATATGTGCAGTTTATCAAACATTCTTTCAAAAAAGAAAGTAATGTATGTGGGTACGTCATATCCTCGTATACTAAATTAGTAAAAAACTAATATAGCTTTATGATGATTAAAAAGACAAAAGAAATAGCAGCTTATTTAACTTATAGTAAAAAACTACAAGTTCT
>NZ_DDBA01000041.1:49180-51003 GCF_002333005.1 Empedobacter sp. UBA2044 | reverse complement strand
ATTTTCAAATCTAAAGGAACTTGTTTCAAAATCACATCATATTCATGCGTTTAGCGAAATTCGAACTTCTAAAATCTAACATCGATTTATTCTTTCTCGATTGTTTGATTTTTGATGACTTGCTGTTCTTTTTCAAAATAAGCAATAATCTCCAATGCAACTTTCAATGCATTTCGTCCATCTTGTAACGAAACTTTAATTGGTGAATTATTCACAATAGAATCTGCAAAGCTTTCTAATTCATCCAAAATTGCATTATTTGGTAAAATTTCTGGATGTTCAAAACAAATTTCTCTACGATCTCCTTTATCGTTTTCCAAAATCATCGCAAATTCACTTGGATTTTCTGGCGCTTTGTGCATTTTAATAATTTCAGTCTTTTTCGTCAAGAAATCAATTGAAATATACGCATTTCGTTGAAAAACACGCATTTTTCGCATATTTTTCATTGACATTCTACTTGTCGAAACATTCACCACACAACCATTTTCAAACTCAATTCGAGCATTTGCAATATCAGGTGTATCACTAATTACCGAAACTCCAGACGAATGAATTGATTTAATTTCTGATTTTACAATCGATAAAATCACATCTAAATCATGAATCATCAAATCTAAAACTACAGGAACATCTGTACCGCGCGGATTAAATTCTGCCAAACGATGCGTTTCAATAAACAATGGTTCTTCGATAAAAGGTGCAGCCGCTGTAAATGCAGGATTAAAACGCTCTACGTGTCCAACTTGCGCTTTCAAACCTTTTTCATTTGTCAATTTCAACAAATGATCTGCCTCTTCTAAGGTATGCGTAACTGGTTTTTCGATGAAAAAATGTTTATTTTTTTCGATCACTTTCAATGCCACTTCATAATGTGATAACGTTGGTGTCACAATATCGACAACATCAACAGCATCAATCAATTCGTCCATCGAACTAAAATATTTATACCCAAATTCAGCTTCAACTTTTTTTCCATTTTCTTCAAAAGAATCAAAGAAGCCAATTAATTCGTATCTTTCCGATTGATTTAATAACTTTAAATGGATTTTTCCAAGGTGCCCAGCACCGATCACTCCTACTTTTAACATTTGGTAGATTTTGCCGTTAAAATTAATGAGAATAAGTTGTATTTAATGCATTTTTGTAAAAATTTTGGAATATGTCTGTAGACGATTTTAAACACAGAGGACGACGCAAAATGTTGGTTGATTTGTTGCGCTCGAAAGGAATTGAAGATGAAAACGTATTGGAAGCTATTAATTTAGTGCCACGACATTTATTTTTAGACAGCGCATTTACGGAATTCGCATATCGCGACGAAGCTTTTCCGATTGCTGCTGGACAAACGATTTCGCATCCGTTTACAGTTGCTTTTCAGACACAATTATTAGACATTCAGCCTAATGAAAAAGTCTTAGAAATCGGAACTGGTTCTGGTTATCAAACTGCTGTTTTGGTTGCTTTGGGTGTTGAAGTTTTTACGATTGAAAGACAAAAAGATTTGTTTGATTTCTCGAAAATCATGTTGAAAAAAATCAATTTCGAGCCACGTTATCAAACGTATGGAGATGGTTACAAAGGTTTACCTTCTTTTGCTCCTTTTGATAAAATTATTGTAACGGCTGGTGCGCCAGAAATTCCAGAAGAATTAAAAAAACAATTGAATATTGGAGGAATAATGGTGATTCCAGTTGGTGAACAATCGCAACGAATGATTGTCATTATGAGATTATCAGAAGATCAATTTGAGCATTACGAATTTGGAGATTTCAAATTTGTACCAATGTTAGAAAGCCGAGATAAATAAAATAAAAAACTCC